>JACQIG010000073.1 GCA_016198605.1 Candidatus Aenigmatarchaeota archaeon
CAGATTCAACTGGAAGAAAATCAAATACATATGTAATCTCATGCCCTGCAATAACAGTTTCTCTATCTACATTTACCAGTTTCCCTTCTTTATAGGCGTCGCCTATAACCCTAACTATACGTTCACTGTACCTAGCATCTTTATCAGTCATTATATGGAAATTGTGAAGGCGGGGAATTCCACTATCCGTAGACCTGTAATCTAAGGCTTCTAAATAAAAACTCCCTCCGCGCACCTCTTCTTTTCCGCAGCCTGAAAATAATAATGGCGTCGCGGCTACTAGCAAGGGCGTCTTACTCAAAAATTCCCTTCTGTCCATAATGATCTTCTAATAAATATTGGAGTTAGATATAAAACATGTTGCCAGAATAAAGGTAAAAATAAAAAAGGAAGGGAAAAATCCCTTATCTCCTTCTCAGGCTTTCAACCCTCTCGATGCCAGTCTTCCTGACAACGGGTTTCCAGACCTGCGTGGGCAGCCAGCTGACCCTGCTCGCCTCGGGGAGTGTGACCCTCTTCCTGGAGCCCTTGAAGACGTGGATCGTGTAGGTCCCGTCCCTGTTCCTCCTTCCCCTTTCGCGGAGCCTGATTTCAGTGTTGCCCCTTGTTGCGGCCTTCAAGGCGGCCTGCCTCGGCTGCCTCCCTGTGAATACCGCCATTTCCTTGTTTCCTTTCAAAAGTTTGTAGTATTTCCTTTCAGATCCTCTGCTTTTCTTTGCCATTCAATTCACCTCATATTTATATTCGGAAGGCGTAACCGAACGAATGAAAATGAGTGAGGTAGCCTCCCTTTTTGCTTAAGCTTTTTTGAAAAAAGCTTAAACCGGTATGACTCAGCGTTGCATATCTTTTGGCGTGCTGGTTTATAAACTTTTCTCCTACCCCAGCACAAACTCAACAAGATAATATTTCCTTTGCCTGCGTATAGATTTTTTCATTTTACCCTCCAAAATTGTATTTCCTCCCCTTCCTCACCCTTTCCGCATGTATCCTTATGGGCAGCTGCGGGAGCGGAATGTGGTATTTGTTTGTCGTGACAGGCACATCCCTTATCGCCATCTTGAACAGCATTGGCGTGATGACTATGCTGAACACCACGAACGCTATCACTACGGTATAAAAGGAGCTTGTTATCACCCCTGCGGTGAGCATTATCTGCGCTATGACTATGGAATACTCGCCCCTCGGCATCATGCTTATGCCCATTATCTTCTGCTCCCTGCCGTTGAGGTTGGTGGCCTTGCTGAGCAGGCCGCAGCCGATGAACTTTGCCAGCAGCCCTACGACCACAAGGGCTATCACCAGCATGTATGACGTGGAGAAGGCGCTGATGTCAAGCAGGATTGAGCTGTAGGCGAAGAATATCGGTATGAACAGCCCATAGCCAATGGTCTTCGCCTTGGGTATTATCGCTGTCTCCGTGAGCGGCGACTTGCTCATTGCCACCCCCGCAAGGAAAGCGCCCGTGACTGCCGCTATCCCGATCTGCTCGCTCAGGAACGCTATGCCGAACAGGATGGTGAGCGGTATGACAATCAGCATCTGCTCATCCTTTGCCCGCTGGAACCTTGAGATGAACCACCCGACAGCCCTGGCCCCTGCAGTCAGCATGAGCAGGATGAAGCCCAATACCGCAAGGAACAGCGTGAATATCTGCCACACCTGCACGCCGCCCAACGAGATGAACGTGCTCAGGGCGGCCAGGGCAAGTATGGCTATTATGTCGTCCGCAACCCCCGCGGTAAGCAGCGTCCTGCCAATGTTGCTGTGGAACTCCCCGGCCTCCACAAGCGTCCTTACCGATATGGCAGTGCTGGTGGATATGATTGCTATGCCCAGGAATATGCCTGCCTGGACCGAGCCCAGTATGAAGTAGCCCAGCAGGAACCCCAGGGCAAGCGATACGAAAGCCCCTCCCATCGCAAGCGCGCTCCCTATGTAGGCATACTCCCTGAACTCCTCCACGTTGGTTGACAAGCCGATCAGGAACAGCAGGAATATGACCCCAAGGTTTGCTATCTGCGCCAGGAACGGGTCAGGCGTCACAAGGCCAAGAAGGGGGCCCAGCACAACGCCTGCCGAGATCTCCCCCACGAGGGAGGATATGCCTATCCTCTCGGCTATCCAGCCGAAGGCCTTTGCCGCAACGAGCAGCAATGCGATCCCAAGGAATATCTCCGCAGCCATGTGGCTCCCATCCAGCCTATAAGCTGAATAGCCTCCTTATTATGTCGGCAAGCCTAACGCATCCTGCAGGCCTGCCTTCGGCGTCCGTTATCATTAGCGACTTGAATTCCTGGCTTGCCATCATGGCCAGGATGTCATGGGGCCTGTCGCTCAGCCTCCCGCAAAGGGGCTGCCTCATTATGGCCGTGACAGGTTCCTTCAGGATGGTGCCATTCACATGCCCGTTGGTTATCGGCTGCATGGCAGCCAGCGGGCTTTCCACGACCACCTTCAGCAGGTCCCTCTCTATCAGCGTGCCTGCCAGCTTGCCTTTCCTGTCCACCACAGCCACCATGTCAGCCCTCTTGCCCGTTATCAGCCTGAGGAAATCCTCTATCGTATCGTCTTCCTTCATCACATGGCACTCCTTTACCAGATCCTCAATCGTGTCCATAGCATCTCTCATGGAAGGCGTAATCGGAGCGAAGCGGAGATAGCCTCCCTTTCGTGTGCCACAGCACACGAGATGTGGCACATCTCTTGTGGCCAAGCCACAAGATTTCGTTAACCTTTTTGGAAAAAAGGTTAGTCAACAAGCTCCCTCCCAATCCTGTATGAATGCCTCCTCATGTTCTTCAGCGCTATCATCTTGAACCTGAGCCATGTGGAAAGCCTCATAAGCCTGTAGGAGATGCCAAACTCCACATCCCTTATGGCAGGCCTGCTATGCAGCCTCCCTATCCTCTCCACCTCCCCCTTGCCGATATTGTATGGCACCCGGAAGCTCTCCCCCACGGTGTATTTTATCTCCCTCACCGGCTCCAGGGCCACAGCTTCGGCAAATATGTGCCTGAAGGGTATGCCTTCCGCCTTGGAGCTGGTCTCGCTTATGAAGGGTATGAAACCCAGGGCGCCAAGCCTAAGGATGAAGGAAAGCATGAACAGTATCTGGAGGCCCTGCAGGAAGGCGAAGCTTGAGCTCTCCACCTGCCCCACAAGCAGGACACCCACCAGGGCGCCCAGGATGGCGCCTATGCCGGTGAAGAAATGGTGGCCGCCTATGTAGGACGGCCTCTTGTCCTGCGGCGTTATGTTGAGCAGGTAATCAAAAGTCATGAGCTCAAAGCCTGCGAATACGAACCCGTCATACAACCTCAGGAGGGCTATGTGGTAGACATTGCTTGAGAGCACATATCCAAGGGGGACAAAGCACACAAGTATGCCTGTGACGCCTATGAGCGTCCTGTCGCCAAACTTGCCTGACATCCTTCCCCAATAGCGGCTTGAAATGACCTTGGAAAGGACGCCCAGTGCCACCACCATGCCGAATTCAGCATATGAAAGGCCAAGGTCCTTGAGCATATACACGACAATGAACGGGACCACCATTTCTATTGCAAAATTAATATAGGTCATGTAGGAGGTAAGCATAATGAAGCTCCTGTTTATGGTGGCAGCCTCCCTGACGGATTCAATGGAAGAGGAGAGGTTGTAATGGTAGCTGTGCCTCCTCTTGCCCATTGCTGGCTCATGAATCTTGGCGAAGTAGAATACTATCATGACTCCCAAGAGGATGGAAAGGAAGAATATCACTGAAAATCCGTATAGGGCCAATATTACACCTGCTAGTAGGGTGGACACAAACCCGCTTATGCCTATCAAAGCGTTCCTTTTTCCAAAATACTGCGCCCTCATTTCCTGTGGAACTATATCCCCCAGCAGGCTTATCCAGGCAGGCTTCCTCAGGTTAATGAAGAAGCTCACCAGGCCAAGGATGGCTATGGCAATGGTGACAGGGTTGGGGAACAATAATGGCAGGATTGCCAATGGAACCAGCAGCAGTTTTGCCGCCAACTGTGTGGCTATCCATACTGATTTCCTGGAGAAATGCTGGGCCAGTTTTGCCCCCGGAATCTGTGCTATGACATTGGCCAGGTGCTGGGCTAGGCCAAGCAGACCCATCTCAGTATTGGTTGCTTTCAGGAACAGCACATAAGGGGCTGAATACTGCTCTACAATGCTGTTTGATGCTGAGTTGACAGCGCCCTCGGTGGCAAGCCTATTCAGGTTGCCTTTTTGCCTTGGCCCGTCTCCCTCTTCCACAGGAAAACTAG
>JACQIG010000074.1 GCA_016198605.1 Candidatus Aenigmatarchaeota archaeon
GTATATACTAATGCCGCAAAAACATGGACACGTTTCGCATGCCGCCGGCATTTCTTCGGCCTGGAGGGCAGTGAAAGTTTAAATATCTTACCCAAACATATAACATATGGCACTATTGCGCAACATAAAGCTCGGGGAGGACGAGATACTCGTCACCCTGAAGCTCGCGAAGAAGGAATTCGAGAAGATAACCCCAGGCTCCAGGGAGTTCATAGTTCTGCCGACATCGGGCCTTGACAGGACGCTTGTCACCGGCAAGATAGGCAATGGCAACCGCATAATGGTCCCCAACAAGTTCCTGCGCAGGCACAGCATAGAGATCCTCAGGAAGAACGTCCCGGGAAAGATAATAGACATGGACGAGGGGAAGTTCCTCGTGATAGAGCTTGAAAAGAAGAGGATAAAGGTTCCAGTTTTCAGCGATTAGCATGAAAATGAAAAGCGGCTTCAGGAGGCTTGATGCCATGCTGGGCGGCGGGCTGCCCGCTGGCACGAACATACTCCTGTCAGGGGGGCCAGGGACAGGCAAGACGCTCTTCAGCCTGAAATTCCTCCTGGAAGGCCTCAAGGCCGGCGAGAAGTGCTGCTACATAACACTCAGCGAGAACAGGGACGAGCTCCTCAGGGCCGCGGAGAACATAGAATCGCTGAAGGACATCAGGAACCACCTCTCAAGGAAGCTCGCCATAGAGCACATAGAGCTTGGGGAGAACATAACAATGAAGAGGTTCAACGAGGTGATATCATCCTATCCGGCAATAGACAGGCTGGTGATAGACAACATAAACAAGCTGCTGATACACACCGAGAGCAAGAAGTCCTACAGGATACACCTGGCCGAGCTGCTCAAGCACCTTAAGTCAATAAGCAGGTGCACGCTGCTGATATGCGAGACGTCCGAGGACAGCATAGACACGGGCAACGGCGAGGCCTTTGAGTGCGACGGCGTCATGCAGCTGTCCTTCCTGGAGTTCGAGGAGAAGCCCATGAGGATACTCCAGATACACAAGCTCAGGTACACATCCTTCGAGCCCAAGACGCCCCACGAGCTTACGATAAGCGCCAAGGACCTCAACCTTGCGGACACCAAGATCATATGAGGCAGCGCAGAAATAATGTAAGGTAACAATAAAACAAGCTAGGTTTCCTTTTAGTTATCCAGTAACTGGCGCCAAGAGTCATTGCTTGCGCTTGCTGTTGCCGCAATTGGCCTCTATGTTCTTCAGAACCCTTAGTATCTCCTTCAGCAGTTTTGTGTTGGTGTCCATACAGCCCGTTTGATTAATGAAGGCAAAGCTTTAAATCCGTTTCAAGCCGAAACCCTCATATAGGCCATAGGTGGGCATGGTAGGGATATGAGGCTATCTGAATCCATAAGGAAAAACATCTTCAGCCACTCCTCTGGCGTCATCCTGAACAGCTTCAAGGCCAAGAACAGGAGGGATGTCATATTCTTTGAGGACATATTGGCGGAGTTCATCAGGGACTGCGAGGCGCAGGGATACGGGCCCGTGGTGCTTGCCGCGGCCCAGGAATGGATGATGCTTGCAGAGACGCTGGTCCCCTCCCTAATAAGGAAGCTGCCCCCCTATATAATCTTCAACAACTTCCTCAAGAAAGCGTGGACAAATATTGGCCTGATGGATGGCCTGAAATTCGCAATGTATGGAAAAACCGTCAGGCTGATGACCGAGAATGAGGCGGTAAGCAGGCTCATAGGCAAGAACATGTTCATGGCCGGCATTTATTCAGGCATACTGAAAGTATTATACGATTCTGAAATAGAGCTTGCCGGTTTCAATAAGGACGGCCCCCTGCACACATACAGGTTCAGGATAAGCAATGCGCCCCCCGCCCCAAGGAGGGGATGCAGGGCCAAGGAGGCATACAACAAGCTGAACTATCCAGGCAGAGCTAGCACGTCCACATTGAGGAACGCGCTCAACAAGAGGACAATGGTGCTGAGGGGCAACAGGCTGTATTTCAGGGACAGGAGCCTCATCGTGCTTGAGAATACCATATTCCACCTCCTTGGAGCCTATGGGCTGCCCATGGGCAAAATACCCGCCATTTCCCAGAAGTATTTCAGCGGCATAATAGATGCGGCGCAGGACGAGGATAAGAAGCTGGTCCTGCTGAAGATGCTGCTCCAGTCCACGGGTTGGGGTAACACCAGGATAATAAAGGCCAGCGGGAAAGTCATAATCCATATAACCAACCCGCCTTACGGGCTTCAGGCGGAGGGAGACAGCTGGACCTTTCTCGCAATGGTAATCCTCGGATACCTGCGGCCGGCTGGCAGGTACTGCCTGAAAGGGGTGAGGCAGAAATCCAGGACGCTTATAATAGAGTATTCAAAGAACAGGCCTAAAATGCGGCCAATGCAAACCACGCAGCCAGGAAAATGAAGGCCGCCCCGCCGAGCGTGTGGGCCTTGGCTGGCTTGTCCTTGTGCAGGCTGAGCAGGATAAATGCAATAAAAGGCAGCAGGACAAGGAATCCTGCAAAGAAGGCGGCCAGGGAATACGCAAAAAGCATGATTAAAAGCACGGCCTTTGTTTTCTGGTATCCAATGCGGACCGGCAGCGTCTTGAAGCCCGCAGCCTTGTCCCCCCTGTAGTCCCTCATGTCCGAAACTATGCTTCCTATGAGGAAGAACGCAAAAAGCAGCAGATAAAACGGGGCAACAGGCGTTGCCGGCGGAGCGGCCAGCGCCCCAAACAAGAAGCTGGCCGCGGCAATGATGGCGGTGACAACGTTTTTCAGCATCAAATATTTCTTAATTCTTAATGAGGAATATAAAATTCCCAGGAGCATGGTAATAAGAGACAAGAGGACAATGTGGGCTGAAAGCAAAAAAGAAAACGAAAGCCCGGCCAGGTTGCTGGCCAAAACGATAAGATACCCCATTTTGCCAGAGGCCAGCGGGCTGATTTTCCTCCTGTTTACCTTGTCCTCCTTCAGGTCTGTCATGTTGTTGTAAGCGTAGCAGCCGGTGTAGATGAAAAATGAAGCCAATACGGCATACGCCATTGCGATTCCAGGCGGGTGGAACATGAAATAGCCCGCGATGGTGACAAGGGACAAAATAATGGAGACCTTTATCCTTATGAAATGCAGGAAATCCGTTGCGGATCGGGCAAGATCAGAGGACAATGGCACCACCCACTGCATAGAGGTAAGGCGTAAGGAATTCCGCCAGGACGAGGCGGTAGCGCTTCTCCCTGGTTATAGTCCTGGTTTGTATGCTGTTAACATTGTAATACTTGGCCAGCGTGTTGAGCAGCCAGACTAATAGGAAGTATGCGTTGAACACGGAAAGGGCCAGCAGGGAAGCCGAAGCCAGCGCGCCGAATGCTGCCGTTATTTTTGTTGACCTGGGCCAGCCGTGGCTGGTGAACAGGTTCCTGGTATCCTTCATGTCCGTGGAGTCCTTCTGGCACAGGATGTAAACGCACTGGAAGAAGAAGAATGAGCCGAACAGCAGCGTATGCGGCCCCGAGGTTGCGCCCAGCAGCATGTCAAGCCCGAAGGGCAGGAGCAGGAACATGGAAGACAGCGTCATGTAGCCAATGACGCTGCCCTTGAGCCTTATTGCAGGGTGGGAGTATCCTATGAAAAGTGCGGCATAATACGCGCCCAGGATAAATACTATGGCATTGGTGAATGACAGCAGCGCAAGCGACGCCGCCGCGAGGCCAAGCGATGCATTCCTTGCCTGTCCCCGTGACATCATCCCGGAGGTGGTGAACTTGTCCTTCCTGCCGTTCCTGACGTCCTCGTCATAGTCCCAATAGTCGTTGTAAAGGCCTCCGTATACCTCAAGAAGCAGGAAGCCCAGAGCAGCAAGGAGCAGTGCTGGAGAAAGCACCCCGGTGAACAGGCCATACATGGCTATGAACGCGAAGGGCACGCCAAACCCCGGCCTGACCCTCTTGTACAATATGTAAAGGAACCGCCTCATGCGCGCACCTCCCGCGCAACCGCAAGGCCTTTGCTGATTTCCTTCACTTCCTCCAGGGAAAGCGCACGCTTCTCCGTTTCCGACACCGCCTTAACCTTTTCCAGCAGCAGCCTGATCCCCTCACCCCCCAGTTCCTTGCCAAAGAAATGCTCCAGCACCTTCCTGCCGGAATGCTTCCCGAACAGTATCCTCCGTTCCCTGGAGATGGTTTCCGGGGGGAAGTTCTCGTAGGTGCCCGGGTATTTTATCACGCCGTCCGCGTGTATCCCTGATTCATGCGTGAATGCGTTACTCCCAATAACAGGCTTGTGCGGCTGCAGCCCCACCCCGGAATAGCCTTCCACAAGCCCGCACAGCCCCGCCAAATCATTATACCTGACATCCAGCTCCTTGCCGTAAAGGAAGCGCAGCGCCAGTATGACCTCCTCCAGCGGCGCATTCCCGGCCCTCTCGCCTATGCCTGTGAAGGTGCCGGAAATGACAGAAGCCCCGCCTGCCACTGCGGCTAATGTGTTCGCCGTGGCCATGCCGAAGTCATTGTGCGCATGCACGCCTATAGGTATCTTTGAGGCCGTGCAGACGTCGCTGAAAAGCGAATATGCCTTGGCGGGAGTCAGGCAGCCCAGCGTGTCGCACACGAGGAAATATCCAATATCCTTCGGCAGCGCGTTGATGAATTCCAGCAGGCGCCCCTTCTCCGTCCTGGTGGAATCCTCCCCAGCAAAGTTCACCTTCAACCCCTGGGCCCTTGCAAAATCCACCATCTCAAGAGCCTTCGCCAGGTTATCCTCCCAGCCAATGCCAAGCTTGTGTTGCAGATGGATGTCGGAAAGCGGGGTGAACAGCGTAACGCTCTGGACTCCGCACCCAGCAGCTGTCTCTATGTCCGCCTTCCTCAGCATTGTGGAGGCCGTTATCTCTGTTGCACCAAGCCCCATATTTGCGATGGCCCTGGTGGTATCACATTCGGACGGCGAAACGGCAGGCATCAGCTCTATCACGTCCGCGCCGAAATCAGAAATCCTCCGCGCCAGTTCAATCTTCTGGCCAGGGGCAAAGACCACGCCTGGCATCTGCTCCCCATCGCGAAGGGTGGTATCGCATATTTTAATTCCATGTGACATGGTATATATTTAGCTAAGAATATATA
>JACQIG010000075.1 GCA_016198605.1 Candidatus Aenigmatarchaeota archaeon
GCTACAGGCAGCCCGGCATGAAGAGGCCTTTCAGGGCCCCGGTGAACATAGGCAGGTTCCCCGTGCTCGCCCTCTTCGGCCTGCTCTCTTCCGTGTTCATGTTCTTCTACTTTGAGAAGGAGATAATAGCCCTTGAGGTTGCGCTTGTGTTGGCCGGCTTAGTTGCCTATTCAATCCTCAGGAAGGCGCATGTTAGTGCCAGGCCAGCCAATGCGGCTCCACAATAGGGGTTGCGAAGTAAAATCCTTTTGGCAAAAGCAGGATTTCTTGGAATCTGAAACTGGTTTCACGGTTACCTATATCTGCCGTTTCAATCCAGATCTCAGCAGGAGGATGATTGACATGGAAAGCAAAATAATGGCTGCGTTCCTCGCCCTGGCTTCTGTTGGGGCGCTGGGAATGGCAATAGGAAGTAATGCCCAGATGGCTGGAGAATACCAGCAAGGCCCGGTACCCAACAGCCAGGATTCCGGCTTTGCGGCAATGCACCAGCAGCACCACGCAAACGGCGGAATGGGCTCAATGATGGGCGAGATGATGAGGAGCGGGGAGCACAGGGAGATGATGAAGGACATGATGAAAGGCACGGGGATAACGGATGAGGACATAGAGGAAATGGAAGAGCACTGCCCCATGATGCGCTCCCTGCGGGAGGATGAACAATGAGCGAAGGAAAACCGGCATGGATGGAGAAATGCACCGCAGTCCTGCTAGTGGCGGCCCTGTTCCTTGTCGCCTTCAACACGATGCAGGTTGGCGAAATGAAGGCGGCCTTCAAGAGCAGCACTGCCACGACTGGGATGCTCTCAGCGGGCGACACAGCAGCAGGCCAGACTGCAGGAGTGCTGTCGTTTGAGGTGGCGCCAAAAGGCATGCCCCCCATATATGGAGCCGAGCTTGGGGTAAGCTATGACGACGTCTCGCCTGCGAACCCGCAGAAGGCCGACGAGACGATAAGGAAGCTAGCCGTGCTGGACCAGCAGATAAGCCTGTCTGGCAGCGACCTGGAGAGGTACATTGCAATAGCAAGCCAGATAAGCTGCGAGTACTGCTGCGGCGCGCCGTCCATAATATTTGAGAACGGCCAGCCAGCATGCGGGTGCGCGCACAGCTATGCGATGAGGGGTCTTGCGAAATACCTCATAACCAAGCACGGCAGCGAATACACAGATGACCAGGTGCTTGATGAGATGGCCAAGTGGAAGACCCTGTTCTTCCCCGGGAAGCTGGTGGAGAAGGCCAAGGTCCTTGCAGCGCAGGGGATTGACCTCAGCTACGTGAACCTGGCGTCAAACAAGTACAGGGGCATTGAAGCGCAGGCCGCCGCGGGAAGCTCCGCTGGAAGTAGCATGGTCGGCGGTTGCTGAAGTGTGGTGAAGTGAAGTGTATAGAGGAAAGATGAACAGGAAACCGGTAGTAATGCAAGGAGGTTGTTAAGATGAGAATGAGAAGGAAGGAAAGGAAACAGAAAGAGGAGCGCGAAGGAGGCGTGTGCAGGATGGGCAAGGGTGAAAAGGAGGAGCGCTGCTGCTGAGAGTATGAACAGCTACATAATGCTCGGGATTGCAGCCTTTGTCCTGCTCGCTTCTTTGGCGCAGGCAATGCAGATAAATGGGATAAAGAATGAGCTGACAGGAAACGCAGTGGCGCAGGGCGGCAGCGATGGCAGCACAGGCGGGGAGACATACGAGGACATGATGGCCAGGATGCACCCTGACCAGGTGGTCCAGCAGGCGCAGCCCGCTGCAAACAGCCAGCCGGCAATGGTCGGAGGCTGCTGACCTGCAGGGTTTGAAGCACATGTCTGACTTGCATAATATATTGAATAGAGTCAGCTTGCAAGCAACAGACCAGCAGAACCGGCTGCTGATTTGGACAAATTAGTCCCAGCGAGGCCTGCAAGAAGTTGTTAGAATGAAGAAAAAAACCGCTGGATGTAGCTGCATAAGCCTGCAGTGCATCAGCGAGAGGAAAGGGGAGAAGCGTTAGGAATGGACAGGCGGAATTATATGGGCAGACAGAATGGACTGGTTGGAAGAACTGACGAATGCGTCTACACAATATGCGGCCGTTTCGGCGTGATGAGGGTAAGGATGTGCACAATGGTTGATTCGTGCAACTGCACTGATCCCTTCTGTGCTGCGCAGTGCAACCAGCAAATCATGAGGGCTTCCGCGGCTACGGCATGATAAGGGGAGACATGGACAGGAAAATCCTTTTAATGGCACTGGTGCCCGCGCTCCTGTTGCTTGCGCCTTCTGTGCATGCCCACTGCCCGCTCTGCACCGCAGGCGTGGGCGCCGCTGCAGTGACGGCAAAGTATTATGGCCTCGGGGAGAACGTGATAGGGCTATTCATAGGGGCTTTCGCCATATCAACGGGCCTCTGGGTTGGGAGGAAAATAAGGAAGCAATATGTCAGGTTCCAGCTGCCCCTCATAGTGCTGGCCTCGTTCCTGCTTACGGTCATACCACTCATGCCGGTAAGCACGGAAACAGCATATGTGCCGCTCCTGTTTGCGGGACCCGCGGGGTCGCTGCTGAACAGGGTCTACTGGGCCAACAAGATAC
>JACQIG010000076.1 GCA_016198605.1 Candidatus Aenigmatarchaeota archaeon
GCTTTCTTATGCCCCTTGGGTTCTATGACAAACAAGGACCTTCCGGCCATGGGGGAGAGCCTCTCCCAGGCCTTCCTGAAGCGCCTGATGGGGACAGCCCTTGTCTTGCCGCCGCCTTTCTTATCCGGGTCGTGGACATAGAAATTATCTTCATCATAGCCCACCACAACAACCATGTGCGTGCAGCCCAGCTTTTCCCCATAAAATACATCTGCGTCCACTTCAGCCAGAACAGGAATATTCGTGTCTATGAACTTCCTTATCAAGGGCATGCCAGCATTCTGCCTGTGAATGAAGCCCATTTCCAGGGCCTTTCCCATCTCCCTCCTGTATGCGTTTGCCGTCTCCTGTTTTACGCCCCACCATGATTCCTGCTTGCCATTCCAATAGCTTGTCACTTTGTAGCCCTTGTTGATAAGGAACTGCGACACCCTCACATCCCACGCTCCAGGATGCCCTGGCAGGACAGAATTCTCATACAGTTCTTTCTCGTCTATGTCATCCCCGTAATAACCCAGGACCATCTTCACGCATGCGGGGAAACAGCTGTTCGCAAGCTTCTGCTTCCTAAAGGGAACATCCAGCATTCTCATATCATACATTCTATCGACTTGCGGCTATTATACGGCACGTGCCAATCACTCGCACTCAAAATACGCGTCAAACCTCTGCCTGCCGGCTTTCAGGGCGCCTTTGGAGTCGGGTATTATGTAGAACTGTGAGCTAAGCGTGCAGTGCACATCGGCGCTGGAAATCCTTGGCCTGCCATCTGGGCCATGGCCGTCTTGCAGGCTGCTGTATTTCCTTGTTATGTCATCGCTGTGTATTGTGCCATGTACCGCGTATTGGGGGCAGCTGGCAATGTCATCCGCTGAGAAAAGCGACCTTGCGGGCATTATGCTGCCGTCAGGAAACCCTATTATTGACCGGGGGGTCCTCATGTCCGCAGGCGTGCTGGCCATGTCCCACCTCCCGCCGGCCTCATCAGTATGGTAGAGGAAAAATGCAGCCCCTGAGAGAACATCACCCAACGATGCGTATTCCTGCCTGCCAGTGCGGCGCATGATCACATGGCCATGCCACAGGTCTGACCGGTCAAGCCCCAGGGCATAGCCTTCCTCCACCATCCTGTTGACATGGGATTCTATTGGCGTGCCAATGCCCTCAGGGACTCGTGTATTGGGATTTATCCTGCATGCAAAATTCTCCGCCCCGGCATGTTCCCTGATGAATTCCTGCACGGGGTCTTTATGGGTGCAGCACAGGCTGGCGCCCGCGATGCAAAGTGCGGCAGCGTTCTTGAGAAGCATTGTGATAATATTGGCAGTTAGTTTTTTATTCCTTAACAAAAGAGACTGTAAAAAGCGATCAGCGTGTGCTAGCCATTGCCTTCCAGCTAATCACAAAATGCCTGAACCATAAATCACACAATATCGCTCTTCACGACCTCCGCTGGCACCGTGCTCTTGTGCGCCCATATCTTCCTGCCAGGGTAGATGGCGGTCTTGATGCCCAAATGCACATTGTCCCCTATGATGGTGCCCAGCTTCTTCCTGCCTGTCTCCACTTTCTGCCCCTTGACTAATACTTTTATTGGCTGGTTGTCATGCCTCAAATTGGCAGAAATTGATCCTGCACCGATGTTCACCCCATTCCCTATCACTGAATCGCCAAAATAGGAGAGGTGCCCTACGTGCACGTTGTCCATTATCACGCAGTTCTTTATTTCCACGCCGTTGCCTATCCTGCAGTTATCACCGATGGAGGTGCATGGCCTGATGTAGCAGTTCGGGCCTATTGTGCAGTTTGATCCAATAGTAACGGGGCCTTCAATATAGGAGCCGTTTTTTACCGTGGTATTTTCTCCTATGACCACATTCCCCTTTATTGTGGCGTTGGGCTCAACAATCCCCCTGATGTCATTAGCAATATTATTCAGAAGGATCTCATTCGCGCTGAGGATGTCCCACGGGTAGCAGATGGACAGCCACCTGCCCTTGGCGACCTCGCACCTTATTTCGGCCTTCCTGGCGAGCTCCCTTATGGCGTCATTTATCTCGTATTCGCCCCTTTTAGTCTTCTCCACATGCGCATCGAATATCCTCTTGTCAAAGACATATAGTCCCGTGTTCGCAAGATCGGATATAAACATCTCAGGCTTCTCCACTATCTCCAGGATATTCCCACCTTTCAGCACGCAGACGCCAAACCGCGAAGGGTCAGGAACCTTCTTTGCAAGGACGCAGAGGTCATGCTTCAGGCATGATTCTATGTCAGCCCTGTCATAGATGTCATCGCCCATCATCAGGATGAATCTGCCTTTGATAAGGCCTTTTGCCTGCAAAGGGGCATGGAATGTCCCCAGCTGCTCCTTCTGCTCAACATAACTGATTCTTATTCCCTCAAAATTATCCCCGAATTTTTCCATTATCATCTCCTTCCTGTAGCCCACAACAATTACCACTTCGTCAGCAAGGCCCTTCAGCTGGGAGAGGTTATGCTCCAATATTGTCTTGTTGGCAATCTTCAGGAGGGATTTCGGCCGGGTTACGGTCAAGGGGTATGTCCTTGTTGAATTCCCTGCGGCGAGTATGACGGCTTGCATGACGCAGATTCGCCAAAGAAGTTTTATATACGTTTACCCAGAAGCCCGCATGATGAAAATGCCAGTAATTATCAGCACTATTGGAAAGACCCAGTTGAGGAGGTCCAGCACACCAAGGGCTGAGCTTATGTTCTCGCCTATGTTCGCATCCTGCGGGTTGCCTGAATGGATAGAAAGCGACTCTGCAACCAGCCTGGCAAGGCCCATGCCTCCCGGAACCCCCAGCGCGAGAAAGGCCAGGTTAGCCAGCAACATCACCATTCCTGCAAAAACCATCCCAAGTCCTGCAATGCTCATTTCACCGTCACGCTCTTCGCCAGGTTCTTCGGGTAATCAGACTTATTATCCTATGGAACACAATTCTATATATGCACAAGGAATTTTTCTATCCGCCAAAGGAATCAATAATCTTCGTTAACGAAATCATAAACATTATGTCAAGCCGGAAAGCTGATCAGCACAGATTGTTAAAGCCGGATAGATTCATGGATGTTATTCTTGAAGAAGCA
>JACQIG010000077.1 GCA_016198605.1 Candidatus Aenigmatarchaeota archaeon
AACTCATAGTATGGCAAAAAGAGTGATTATACGTGAAACAGAAACAAGCAATACATATGGACCCTACAGTCAAGATGTTTCTGCAACATTCTTTGCGGTCATAGCCGGAAAGAAAGTTGCATATTTCACAAGTACAAACATCTCCAGGGACGGTGTATATACAGGGGTCATAGTGGAGGGAGTTGTCGTATCGGGCCAATATCGTACAGAAGATTGTAAACTGGCTGTAGATGTTGAACCAATTACTGGCCCTAAATTCAAAAGCAAAGTAATAAAAGAACTTGGACGCGAAGGAACGGTTAACATCTTCTAAATTACGGGGTTGGGTGGGAAGCTGTATCCAGCAAGGGCAACCAGGCCCCCAAACATCCCGCATGGTGGGGCGGATAAGGCGAAAGACGTATTCCAGCCAGGCAGGTTTAAATATGGGCAATTGCATCAGCAATTGGATATGGCAGCTGAAAGGTCAATGAAATACGACCCCGAAAAGCTGTATGATGTTCTGGAAGGAAGGAGATGCAAGGTGTCAGCCTCCCTTGAGGCCGGATACGTGGGGGACCTGGAAGGCTTTGCCGTCTACCGCGGCTCGCACAAGAACGGCACTGATCTTATAGCCGTAAAGGGCAATACAGTTCTAAGTGCCGTCAGGTACCTGCCGATAAGCGAAGACTGGTATGTCGCAGGCGGGGAACCTGCAATAAATGATATGCTGACAGAAGCTGTGGAAAGCAAAAGAATACGGCTATAATGGCCTGACCTCTTTCTCCAGGTAATCCCCCAAGAACGCCAGGAAACCTCCCTCCTTGATGCCTGCCATTTTCCCGTCCCTCAGGATGGAGAACTTCTTGGAAACAGATTCCGCTATATAGGACGGAATTCCCTTGGCCCTCAATTCCGCCTGCGGTCCTGTAAGGCTGTCCCTGAGCTTCCCCTCTGCCGTCCTGAAGGGCCTTGGCACCTCAGCAACCCAGTAGTCATTCTCTATATACAACCTCCCGCTCTTGTATTTTGCCGTGAATTCCTTCACGTGCTTTCCCGCGAATATCCTGGGCCCGACCAGCTTCCTTATGGCCGGCAGCTCCCATGTCTCCATCTCCAGCAGCATGCAGCTAAGGCGGTCGCCAGACCACACGCCCCAGCCAAGAACGCGGAACTCATATTCCTCCAGTATGTTGCTGATCCTCTGCGCCGCGCGCCTCATCTGCGGCCACAGGATGTCCTCCAGCACCCCAGGCCTCTGGAATGTCAGGAGCAGAAACCGCGTCTTCCTGTTATTCATTATTTTTCTTAGTATGACAGGATTTACTTTCCCCTTTTCTCTAAAGAAAAATCCAACGGAAGGCTTCTTCGCGAACCCCCTGCAGAGCATGGCAAACCGCATGAAATTCTCATGCGACATGACAGCAGCCACGTTCCTGTTGTGGTCCACCGGGTCTATTACAACAAGGGGATGGTTCCTGAATGCCGCAGGCTTCTCCTTATGGTATCCCTTCAAATCAATATACTCACCTGGATTCCATCCTGAGGCTTTGGAGGCGAGGTTCCTGAAAGACCCGTATTTCACTATAAGTATCTCGCACAGGTACCCGGAGAACCCAAGCACCTTCATGTCGGAGCCATAGAGCTTATTGCACTTGAGGAACTGCTTCAGCAACCTTACTTCCCCAGAGGCCTCTTTTTTCAGGTTCTGCAGGATCCACTGGTTATGGAAGGGAGTCCTGTCAACAGCAGATTTAATGTCCGTTGCCTTCTCCAGCTTGTAGCATGGCACGATATCCACGTCATAACCGTCAACCTTCGCCCTGACATAGGGGTGCTCCGCATAAGCAATGACGTGGCTCCCGCCAACCCTCCTGGCTATCTCCTTCCCAATCTCCAGCCCCTTCCTCTCCAGGTCTTCCCTTGTGGTCTCCTCCGGGAACATTATGAACAGGTCAAACTCCTTCTTGTCCCTCATCCATGTGTCCCTCAGCAGGCTCCCCGCCAGGGTGTAGCCCAGCCCCTCAGGTTGCAGGACCTTCTCGGCCGCAGAAACAACCCTGCCCTTTATGTAGCCCATCTGCTCCTGCTCTTTTCCCGTGGGTGTTATTTTCCTGAGGACTGACTGGAGAAGGGAGTCTGTCTTGTCCATTGGATTATATTTGTATGTAGAGGATATTAAATTGCTCCAAAACCCAGGGACAAAGATATGAAAGTTTATATAAAACAATTGAGATACTATTAGGTGAGGTGTGACTAATGGGCAAGATTGAAGTAAGGAATTTCAAGTCCCCAGATGAGGTAAGGACATTTGAAAGGGGGAAAGTGGAGCTGGTAAAGATCGGCGGCGCTATGGTAGGCAAGGCGACTTTTGAGCCGGGGTGGAAGTGGTCAAAGCACGTAAAGCCGCTGGCCAAGACAAAAAGCTGCGAGGCGCCGCATTTCCAATATCACCTTTCCGGGACGCTCCACGCGGTAATGGACGATGGCACGGAAAAGGACATCAGGGCGGGGGAAGTCTCCTCGCTGTCAACCGGGCATGACGCATGGGTAGTGGGCAAAGAGCCCGTGGTAGTCGTGGATTTCCAGGGAATGGTTGACTATGCGAGGCAGTCTGCCAGGAAAAAATAAGCTGTGAGCCAAACCTTATATCCCTTCCCGCCAACAATATATCATCGCTTCTGATCTTATGCCGCGGCTGGGAATAAGGATGGAGAAGTATCTTGACCCTGGGGCGCCTGCCCTTAGCATTTCCTCCAAGGCAATCCTCCACTGCAGGGAGGACCAGCCCGTCGGGGATGTCATACCGCTCATGCTGCAGAACCACAGGAGGCTGCCAGTCATAAGCCAGACGGGGAAATACTTCCGCGGGGTTGTTTCCAGCTCTGACATCCTGGACTTCCTTGGGGCGGGCGAAAAATACCTCATTTACAGGACAAGGTTTGATGGCCTGGCCATGCCCGTTGGAAGGATAATATCCCAAGCTGCCCCGTTGGCAGAAAACCATACCATACTGGAAGCCCTGCGCCACTTCAGGCTCCATGGGAAAGGGTTCCACCCGGTACTTGAGAACAGGAAAATAGCAGGCGTGGTCACCGAATGGGACTTCGTTAAGCACATAAACAAGCCTACTGGGGTTAAAGTCAGCGAGGCAATGACCCAGAAGCCAGTCTTCCTTAGGGAGCATGACACCGTGCTTGAAGCCGGCAAGGCAATGGTGAGGGGAGGCTACAGGCGGCTGCCGGTGGTTTCAGGCCCTAGCAAGAAGGGTTCAGCCCAGCAAAGGCTTGCGGGCATAGCTACCCCCAGGGACATCCTGCGGCACCTCTCAAGGGCAAAGAGGCTTGGCAGGCTGCCCAGGGAGAGGACTCCGGTAAGCCACGCAATGAACCCGCACGTAATCACGATAACACCCGAAAAGGACGTATACGAGGCCGTTATGCTGATGGGCGCGCACAGGGTCAACTGCCTCCCCGTAGTGAACCAGCATAACGGGCTTGCGGGCATAATAACAGAGAAGGACATACTGGATGCCATGCATTGAGCGTGCGGAATAGTATAAACATATGGTAGTTAATGGATATGCCACTGAAGACCATTGAAAGGAATCCGGTTGGTTTTGCCAGGCTCATTGATGAGCTGAAGGAAACAACGGCGATAGTCGAAGGCGTGAGGGATGAGAGGGCTTTAAAAACCCTGGGCATCAATAAGATAGTAAGGATAAGCGGCAAACCTTTAGTCACCGTTGTGGAGCAAATAGCCTGCTCCGGTGAGCCATCAAAAGTCGTGATACTTACCGATTTCGACAGGAAAGGGCGCGCCATTGCAGCCCGCCTAAGGGCGTTGCTTGAACTGCGCCGCATACCTGTTGACATGAGGCTGAGGAACATGCTTATGCAATACGGCAAAGGCAGGATTGAAGACTTCAACGGCATTGCCAGGTTTGCTTATATAGGAGAAGGTGATGGTCATGGCGAAGCTTGCGCCGACTTCAATAAAGTACATAATAAAAGCGCACATAAAGGCCAATGGGGTAGTGGAAAAGCCTGACGTGATAGGCGCGCTGTTCGGGCAGACTGAGGGGCTTTTGGGGCCCGACCTGGATTTGCGCGAGCTCCAGAGGACAGGAAGGATAGGAAGGATCGAGGTCAACATCAAGTCCGAAGGCGGGGATTCCGAAGGGGAGGTAATAATACCCTCCTCGCTTGATTCTGCGGAGACATCCCTGATAGCGGCCACGCTGGAAACCATAGACAGGGTTGGCCCCTGCACCGCCGAGATAAAGCTGATAGGGGTGGAGGACACCAGGCAGGTCAAGAGGCAGTTCGTTGTGGAGAAGGCTAAGGACATACTGAAAAACCTCATGGAATCAGGCGGCCAGGACTCCTCTGAAATTTCTGAGCACATAAAGGAGTCCATACGGGTGGATGAAATAACAAGCCATAACGGCTGCCCTGCCGGGCCCGGGCTGATGGACTCCGATGAGATAATAGTCGTTGAGGGCAGGGCTGACGTGGTCAACCTGCTCAAGCATGGGATAAGGAACACCATTGCCATAGAGGGGACATCCGTGCCGCAGGCCGTGGCAGACCTCACAAGGGAGAAGATTGTCACGGCTTTCGTGGATGGCGACCGCGGCGGGAAGCTGATAATGAAGGAGCTGATGCAGAAGGGCGAGGTGGACTTCGTGGCGGTGGCGCCCATTGGGAAGGAGGTTGAGGAGCTCGCCAAGAAGGAGATATTCAAGGCCCTGAGGGACAAGGTGACGATAGAGAAATACAAGGCCGAAGAGCTTGGCAGGCCCCCCAGGCAGAGGCGCGGCTACAGGTCAGGCGACTACAGGCCCACCGATAGGCCTCCCGCGGCCGGCAGGCGCTTTGAGCCGCAGTTCAGGACAGCCGAGCGGGTGTTTGAGTCCACGGCAGGCATTCCCCGCGAGGGCCGCTATGAATTTGCGGCTGCCGAGAGGCAGCAGGAAGGCCGTGGCAGGCGCGAAGGGAGGTTTGACAGGAGGCGGGAGCCGAGGTTTGACAGGGAAGACAGGCCCCCGAGGGCTCCAATGAGCCCGGAGCAGATGGAGATATTCAGGTCCTCGCTGGAAGAGCTGGTCGGCAGCCGGGCCGCGTGCATATTCAACGAGCAGGGGGAGCTCCTGGGCAGGGTCCCCGTGACAGAGCTGGTGAACACAATCAGGACCGTGGAGAAGCCGTTCGCAGTGGTATTTGACGGCAGGGTTGACGCCGAGCTGGAGGCAGTTGCGCGCAAGTCAGGCGTGAAATTCCTCGTGGGCATGGAGAAGGACGCTCTCAGGTCATCAATAGGCATATTGTCAAGGGAGGACCTGGAGAAGTAAAGCTTATAAGATTTATAGTCAAATCCTGCATATGGCAACGCAGCGAGAGAATATAACAAGGCTGTTTACTAATGTAGGGATAGATTATATAGAGGCGGGTATCGCAACATTTGAGCTGCACGATGGCCATGATGTCCATGCATTCTACAGGCTGATAAAAGAGCCTGGCAAAGTCATCCATGTGCAGGGCTACCCTGGCATGAGCGTTGGTGAGAAAGCCAGGGTGTGGGCCAGGCTGATGGATTACGGCAGGATGGCGGAGATAAGGGCAAGCGGAGGCGTTTCAATAGGCAATGAGCACGAGGCAACAGTGCAGAACTTCCCCAATTTTGCAATAGGCGTAGAAATACCCTACTCTTCCAAAAAGCTAAAAGAGCTGCTGGCAGAAAACGTGCCTGAATTGAGATGATTATGGCCAGTGGGCCTAACCAAGGAACAGAGATTTATAACTTCCCCCAATGTTATAGTTATTATGAGATTGGCCAATAAGACTGCTTTAATAACTGGCGGTTCAAAGGGAATCGGGAGAGCTATTGCCCAACGATTTCTGGCAGAAGGGGCAAATGTCATAATTTTTGACATAGAGAAACCCCAGTATAAAATAGAATTCTACCAGGTAGACATAAGCAAAGAAGAACAGATAGAGAATGCCTTCCGCCAAATTAAGAAATTGGATATACTCGTGAATAATGCCGGTGTCTACTTCCAGGCGCCTATAGAGAAAACGGCAAAGGAACAGCTGGACAAGATAGTAGATGTTAACCTGAAGGGGACATATCTAATGTGCAAACATGCGATCCCTCTGATCGTAAAAAGCAAAGGCAATATCGTAAATATCTCATCAGGGCTGGGCATCGTCCCGGAACCTGAATCCCCGGCATATTGCTCCACAAAGGCGGCAATAATAATGCTCACAAAATGCATGGCACAGGAATACGCCTCAAAGGGAGTGAGGGTAAATGCGGTTTTACCCGGGCCAATAGATACCCCGCTGTTAAGGGGCGCATTCCACCCACAAAAAGAGCTTGATGAATACGCAAAACTGAACCCCATGAAGCGGATAGGAAAGCCGGAAGAGGTTGCAAATGTCGCGGTCTTTTTAGCATCAGACGAGGCAAGCTATGTTACCGGCGGCTTATATTCAGTTGACGGCGGAGAATCGGCCTCCAGTTTGTATTCCAAATAGGCATCATTTCCTGAACTGCGCCACCCTCGGGAGCAGGTCAACGTGCGAGACGAAAAGCGCGCGGCAGCAGTAGCGCTCGAGCCCGAGCTTGTCCATTGCGTCCTTCTGGCCAACGGCTTTCGCTTCCTTCTGGAACGCCTCCCAGAGATGCCCCACGGGCTTGCCGCAGGTCATGCAGCGTATTGGAATCATCATGTCAAAACACTATCTATTCTTCTTGCCTGGCATTTAAATACATTTAAATGGCGCTCCCTTATATTAGATATGAAACTGCAGGTTGTTCTGGAGAAGCAGGAAGAGGGCGGGTACACGGTGTATGTTCCCTCACTGCCAGGATGCGTGTCCCAAGGGGAGACCAGGGAAGAGGCCCTTAAAAACATAAAAGAGGCGATAGAGCTCTACCTTGAAGCTGATGATAATGAGCTAATTGTATACGAAGGCGAAGTTGCAACAATCGCGATATGAAATTGCCACAATTGTCAGGCATAGAGTTGATCAAGAGGCTGCGCAAGCACGGATTTGTTGTCGTGCGGCAGAAAGGGTCGCATATACGTGTCGAGAAAAACACCCCTGGAGGCGTCATAAAGCTTACCATACCAAACCATCCCCTGCTAAAGAAAGGAACTCTGCACAGAATTCTTAAAGATGCCGGCCTCGAGGTTGATGACATAATTTAGGCACCCAATACGTCCAGAATACGGCTACCTGCGGTTCCTTCTTTCCATCGCCCTCACGTCAGCCCTGTCAACCCTTCTCCAGATCTCCTTCTTGTAGGCTATGAGTTCAGATTCCAGCATTACAGGCACCCTCAACCCAGACGAGTATTTCCATTTAACATGCGAGAAGTGTGAATGCAGCGGAAGCCACATTTTTCTTGTGTGGTCAAATATCCTGGTGTGCTCTTTCCCGGCTATGTCTATCACCTGCCCCTTGTATTTCAGCGTCATCAGCATAAGCCTCCAGTTGCGGTCCTTGTATATGCCGGGCCCTGAAACAAGATAATCCCCCACCTCTGACATGATCCTCTGGAAGCCTGTTTCAGGCACATCAATGTCAATATCAGCAAGAGGCCTTCGCGAGCCATAGAGCTCGGCAGCGAGCCCGCCAAAGACCATGAACGGCACCTTATGTTTTCTGAGTATGCCGACAATCCACCTGAAAGCCTCTTTTGTCCGCCTCATACCGCATTATATTTATCATAGCCCATAATTATTGATATGCCAGATGCGCAGAAACAGCTAGCCCTCCTCAATAAAGAATATCCCAGGGCAGAATATTATCTGAACTTCACAAGCCCGCTTGAGCTCCTGGTGGCGGTCATACTTTCCGCCCAGTGCACGGACGAGGC
>JACQIG010000078.1 GCA_016198605.1 Candidatus Aenigmatarchaeota archaeon
GCCGCCTTCATGGCCTTCAGCGTGTCGGAAAGCGTCCGCATGCTCTGCATCATTGGCGTGAGGTTGTCCTTCATTACCCTCTCCAGCGACTCCATCTTTGAGGACAGTCCCTCCATGGAGTCCTCATATTGCCCCACCTTCTTCTCTATCCTCTCAAAATCCGCCGGCTTCCCTGCCTGTGAAGTGCTTATCCTCTGCTCCAGGTCCGCAAGGCGCTTGCTTACCTGGTTTATCCTGGCTCCCATGTCATTCAGCCTGTCCCTGACCTGGCTGAACCTGTCCTCCACCACGCTTTCTGCCACTTCTTCCACTTCCTCGTGCCTGGCCCTCGCGGGGCTCTCCAGCCTTTGCATGGGCTGCTGCTTCCTCTCAAAGAATTCCGGCAGCCTCATCTCATCATCCACCTGCCTCTGGGGCAGTGGCTCTTCAGGCTCTTCCATGTCCTCCTCTTCAAACCCCAGGGGAGGCCTCCTTGGGCGCGCTGGCTGGAATTCCCTGGGCGGCCCGCCAAACTCCCCTCCAGGCGGCCTGCCTGCTTGTGGGAGCTGCCTCGGTGGCGTCCATCTCTCCTGGACTGGCCTCGGGGTTGGCACATAATTAGCCCCTATGTCCCTCACGGATGTCCTGAGCGCCTCCCTCATCGCGGCATCCACTTCCTGCGGCCTGTACCCCTCCCTCCTCAGGGCGTCTATTATCTCCGGTTCCGAATACCCCTGCTGGGAAAGGCCCGCCACTTCTTCCGTGGGTACGCGCGGCGTAGAAACAATCTCCTGCCTTTGCTTCCTGCCAAAAAGCATCATTATCATCTTGAGTCCCTATATCCCATTATAATTGCATAATTAAATGCTTATCTTCCCTTCCTCTTTTCCAGCAGCTCCCCGACTTCCGCCCTGGTGACGAACTGGGACTTTATCGGGTTGTATATGTCTATCAGGTTCTCCAGTTCCTGGAGCTTCGCCTGGGTTACGAACTTCTTCATCTGGTCAGCCATCTCCCTTACCATTGACTCGGTCTTTCCCAGCCTGGTGTCCAGGGCAGCGAGCCTAGAGGAAAAATCAGCAAGCGTCTTGTTTATCTTCCTCTTCTCCTGGAGCAGGCCCTGCTCTATGGAGTTGACGCGGAAGGCCAGGGCCTTGCTCCTCTGCTCAATCAGCCTCATCCTCATTATCTCGTCGTTTGAGCGGTCTATCAGCTCGTTGAGAACAGACTTGACGGTCCTTGCCTGCTGCATAATATATATTGGCCCTGCGAGTCTTAATAAAAGACGTTCAGCAGGCCAATGGCATTGACAGCCTGCCCCGCGGCAGCGGCCTTCGCAAAATTGCCCAGTATGGCGAACACGAGGAGACCAAGCTGCACCATGTTAAGCAGGAGCAGCGCTATTATTATGATCTCAATGTCCCTCTTTCTCAGGCCCATAATAAATACTGGATAACGCATATAAAATAGCGATACAATCTATAGTAAGGGTGTATTAGCATGACGGATACCAAGCCGCTCAAGTACAAGAAGATAGACGGTTTCCTTTCTGAGAAGCAGCTGGCTGAGCACCATGACGTGCTTTATGCGGGATACGTCAAGAAGATAGACGAGATAAGGGAGAAGCTCAAATCCGTGACACTGGACACTGCCAACGCCACCTTTAGCGATTTAAGGGAGCTGAAGATAGAGGAGACGTTCGCCACCAACGGAGTCCGCCTGCATGAGTGGTATTTTGACAACATGGGCGATGTTGCCAAGGCTCATGGGGACATACTCAAGCTGATAGAGCGCGACTTCGGGAGCTTTGAGGCATGGGCAAAGGAGTTCGCAGCGTGCGGCCTTGTCTCGCGAGGCTGGGTCGTGCTCGCATATGACCTCGCAGACGGCAGGCTCCACAACTACGTCTGCGACGTGCACAACCAGGGCGGCGTCTGGGGCTGCATACCGCTGCTCATACTTGACGTGTACGAGCACGCCTACTTCATAGACTACGCCACCTCAAGGAAGAAGTACGTGGAATTGTTCATGCAGCACATCAACTGGTCTTTCGTCAACGAGCTGCTTGGGAAGTACAAGGCTGTCGTGCACCATTAACCTGTCAGAAGGTTGTGGGATTACCAACCATACAGCTAGAACCCGTTGCTTTCTTATATTCTAGAAACTGGCCCGGATAAATAATGTCAGGGTCGCCAATCTTGTCCCTGTTCTGCCTGTACAGGTCTTTCCAGTCAATTCCGAGCCTTTTCCCAATGGCGTACAATGAATCTCCTGGTTCAACCTCCATCAAAATCTTCCTTACATTAAACAGTTCTATAGCCTCCGTGACTTCATGAAAGCCGCTTTTTGGCGGGTCCTCACCTATTTTTACAGAATATGCAGGAGCTGGCAGCAAAAGGCTTCCTGCAAGCAAATAGGTCGCCAGTCTTCTCATGGTATAATATAACAAGGTAAACTATTAATGCTTATGAAATCTCTCCTCTTCGGCACCGCAGGAATACCGTGGTCTGTGAAGGCTGCCAATACAATAGAGGGAATCAGGGAGGTGAGGAGGCTGGATCTTGGCGCGATGGAACTGGAATTCGTGAGGTCCGTAAACATAAGGGAAGATAAAACATCAGAGGTAAAAGAAACTGCAAAAAAGGAAAATATTGTCCTTACAACTCACGGTCCATATTATATCAATCTCAATGCAAAAGACAAGGCGATACTTGAAGCCAGCAGGAAGCGCGTATATCTGGCGAGCAGGATTGCCGCACTTTGCGGCGCGTGGAGCATCTGCTTCCACGCCGCGTATTACATGAAAGAGCCCAAGGATAAAGTGTTTGGCCAGGTAAAGAGGGAATTGGAAGTAGTAGTCAGGCAGTTAAGAAATGAATCCCTTGAAATCTGGATAAGGCCAGAACTCGGAGGCAAGATGTCCCAGTTCGGGAGCCTGGAAGAGATCGTGAAAATTTCCGCCGAACTGGAAGGCGTGATGCCCTGCATAGACTTCGCGCACCAGCACGCGCGATTCCAGGGGAAATACAACACGTACCAGGATTTTTCCGGAAGCCTCGAGCATGTAGAAAAGCATCTCGGGAGGGAAGGGCTGGAGAACATGCACA
>JACQIG010000088.1 GCA_016198605.1 Candidatus Aenigmatarchaeota archaeon
CATATCTACTCCAGAATTAGTCGTTTCTCCGATAGCGAAATTCCTCAATCCCTGTGCACCGCGGCAAACTCAGGCGTCAGAATGAGCCAGTCCTGCTCGACCCCTGCGATGTCCCCGTTGTTGGCTGCTATGCCACGCTTGAGCTTCTCTATGGCGCGCTTGAGCTCTGACATGTCCTTTTCCTTGAGGCCCTTTATCTTCACGAAGATTATCGCGCCCTCCCTAAGGCTCCTGAGTATCCTGTCCGTGTCGGAGAAATCATTGAGCTTCTCTATCTTTATGTCAAGCTTGCCAACCTTCCTCTCATCCGTGTCCATCAGGTTGACTTCCACGAACTCCTCGCCAATCTCAGCCTCAGGGATGTCCTCCCTCTTTCCGAAAAGCCTCACCATGCTTCCACCTCAAAATTTAACATCATATCGCCGGCATAAGCCCGTTGCATAGAGCCGGCCTTGGCATGCCACTGTATATTTATTCGCCATCTCCTTTAAATACGCATCTGGATTACACGCTGCCCCTCGCCCCGAAGTCCTCCAGGATGGACACCACGCTCCATATGTGCGTCCTCGCCGGCATGGATATGTTGGGGTCCCCTGATATGTCGTCCAGCGCCGATATGATGGACGCCAGCTTCTCCCTGTCCGGGTTTGCCCCGTTAAGGGTTTTTATCAGGTCCTCAAGCGAGATCTTTATGTTCTTTGGCACGCCCCTGTCCTGGACTATGTTCTGCAGCAACTCCACTATTGCTATGTTCTCCATCCAACCACCCGTTAATGTCCGCTTGTCTATTCAATAAAGCTAAAGCGCCCTAGCCAGCCCCGTCATCATCGGCATGACCGGAAGGCTTGGATAGCTTCCCCCTGAGCTCCTCCATCTTCGCGGTCATCCTCTTCTCGCCCTTCTCCAGGGTCTTGAGCCTCAGGTCAAGCATATCCTCTTTTTCCTTCAGGTCCTTCTTCACGCTAGGAACATCAGACTTTATCAGAATAGGCCCCGCAACGCGGTAGACCTCGCCGGACGCCTTCTCAAGCTCCCCCAGCGCCCGCCTGATCTCAAGAAGCTGCAGGCTGAGGTTCTCCTTCTGCGCCATGATGCTCGCGATCTGCTGCTGGTATACCTGCGCCTGCTCCCTCAGGTTTTGTGCGGAGACCATCATACCGCTTCTCTGAAGTTAAACCAAACGAACTGAAATCCTGGAGAAAACCTTCCATTGTAAATCTATTATATAGTGAAGATGGATATAAATATTCCTTGCCGGCCGTTTACCGTGCAAGGACCCTCTTGGAGCCTATCCCGGACCTGGTCTTCCTGAGTATCCTGTATCCGCAGAACGGGCAGATTATCTTCTTCGCGGTCCTCAGGTCCAGCTTCACGTCCTTGCCGCAGTTAAGGCACCTGTAAAATGCCAGGTCAACCTTGATTGCCTTCTCGCCCTCTGCCATGTGCACTCCTGTCTCCTTTATGATATTGTTTAATGTTTTTAGTCCGGCTTTATGATATTGTCTTAAGCCGGCAACCAAAACTTACTGATAAATTGACTACATCGGCTTATATGCCTTTCCGGCAAACTTCAGCCCGCATTTGGAGCACTCCCACACGCCTGCTGTGACCCTGCCGAGCTTCCCCGCCTTCAGGCACCTCGGGCATGTGTGGGGCTTCTTGCTCTCCCTCTCCACTTCCAGCGCGCGCTGCTTGATGCTGCGGCCATACCTGACGCCGTAGCGGCCGGTTATCCCGACTTTCTTCGTGCGGCCCATACCACAATTATCTGGATAGTTGGCTTAAATACCTATTTTATTTTGCCGGATCCGGGTCATCAAAGACAGCCTCAATGTTGTTGCCGTCAGGATCCAATACGAATGCCGCATAGTATCCAGGGTGGTATTTTTTTCGGTATCCTGGAGCCCCATTATCCTTCCCGCCGGCCTTAATGGCAGCCCTGTAAAAGTCATTTACCATGCGTTTCCCAGAGGCAGTGAACGCCAGGCAAGAAAGCGAATTGGTTTTCTGTTTCACGCCGCCTGCCTTGATGCAGAAGTCGCGCTTCCCTTCCACGTCTTCTATGCCGAAAACGGCAATCAGCAGCTTTCGGTCTTGTTCCAATAGCCTATACCCAAGCGGCCTGAGGGCGCGCGAATAGAACTCTTTGCTCCTTTCAAAATTGCCGACAAGCAGGGTGACATGGTTGATCATATAATTGAATAACAATGCCCTCTTAAAAAGAACGTTACAGCAGCTTCCTTATCTCCTTGCCCTTCTCCTTTGAAAGCGCCAGCATGCTCTCTATGTCCTCCAGGGTGAGGCTGCTTGTCCCGCCCTTCTGCAGGGCGCACACGTTGCCGTCATCCTTCGTGGTCGCCGTGAGCCTCGCCGCCATCACCTGCTCCTCTTCCAGGCTGGCGTCAACAACTATCCTCTCGCCTATCTTGGCCATTGTCACGGCGACAGGCTTGCACTTCACTGGCAGCTTCCCGCTGTGCTTCTCATAATTAACCTTCTCGCCGTCATACTCGGGCATCTTCGCCGTCAGCAGGGCCGCTATCGCCGCCATCGCGGAAGCGTCTATCAGGTTGCCGAAATGGTTGAGTATGTGTATGTCAACAAAAACCATCCACACCTTCTCCTTCTCGGCTATGCACAGCTTCGCCGTCTCTATGGCCTTGGACTCCCTTATCCCGCGGTCAACAACCCTGGCCAGCTCTATGGCCTCCTCCCTGGGTGGGCCCTTCTCAAAAAGCGGCGATGCTATGGGGGAGAATTCCGCATTGGTGATCAGCACGCCCTCGCTGGGCTTGTCCGGGAATGGCGTCCCCACGTCAAGCTTCACGCCCACTATGACCTCCGTGTTGCCTATCTTGACCCTGGCTGAGCCCTCGGCCTTCGCTATCACGCCTGTCTCCACCACTATGGGCCTGAACTCGTCAAGCTTCCTCTTGTCCATCCTCAGGCCTTTCGCGGCCAAGTTGTGTATGAAATTATCCTGCAGTATCATCCCTTTGCCTCCTCCATTGCCTTGGCTTCCGGCAGCCACCTGTCACGGAGAGCCTGCTTCTGCATCTCGTATATCTTCCCGCACGCCTGCCTTGCAAGCTTTATTATCTTCACCACATCCTCCGTTGTTATGTCTCCGTCCATCTGCAGCAGCGTTACCTTGCCGGTCCTGGGCATTATCGCCACGGGCAGGTCGCACTCTGTCAGTTCCTCTTCCTTCCCGGCCAGGTCAACCGTGTATTGGCCGTCTATCTTGCCCACGGCCACGGCGCATACGAGGTCCCTCATTGGTATCCCCGCATCGGCAAGGGCCACGCTTGCGGCGTTTATAGCCGCCGTCCTGGTGCCCGCGTCAGCCTGGAGGATGTCCATGTATACGTCTATCGTTGCCTTCGGGAACTCCTCCACGTATACGGCCGGCTCAAGCGCCTCCCTCACGACCTTGGTTATCTCCTGGCTCCTCCTGGAGGGGCCCGGCCTCACCCTTTCCGTTGTGGAGAACGGCGTCATGCTGTAAACGGTCTGCAGCAGGGCCTTGTTGGGGATCTGGAGGTGCTTCGGGTGCAGCGGCCTCGGCCCGTATACCGCGGCTATGGCCGTAGTCCTGCCCAGCGAGAACAGCGCAGAGCCGTTTGCCCTGTGCAGCACCCCTGCCCTGACCGTTATCGGCCTGATGTCTTCATTCTTCCTGCCATCTGCTCTTGTCATCATCATGCTCCCTTCCTTTGTCGGCATATTCCCCCGGCTGCACCCCGAGGAGCCTGCCCACCTTGTCGGTGAGGCCCTCGTGCGCAGCTTCCTTCTCTACGAACCTTATGATCTCAATCACCTGCTCCTCCCTCTCGCCCTCTATCCAGACCAGGCCGTTCTGCCCTACGGTTATCCTGCAGCCGGTCCTGTCCTTTATCATTATTATCATGGACCCGTCCTTGCCTATCAGCCTCGGGACCTTTGACGGGCTCATGGTTACAACTCTCCCGGTGTGGAACTTCCTCGCCCTCGTGTCCTGCAGCGTCACCTGCACAGAATCCGCCTGCGCCTGCGACACCTTGGCGTACATCACGTCCCCTATGTTGTAGTAGCTTGACAGCTGGGACTTGGCGGTGTCTATGTATTCCCTCACGCCTGACAGCGGCATGTAGGCCATGTAAGGCGCGTTTATGTTGAGTATCCACCCGTTGGACTGGATCTCCTCCACCTCGCCTATGACCATGTCGCCCACCCTTGGGACATAAGGCCCGCACAGCGCTATCACAGAGACAACCCTGTTGGCCACGGAGACTATCCCCAGCCTCTTTGAGTATATGGAATCCCCCTCCCTGTAGCAGTTCCTACCCGGGAGATAGTCCAGGGAATTCACTATCCTGTCCCCTGGGACAACAAAATCCCTCTCATTCTTCAATAACCCTTCGGTCATAATGCTTCTATTCTCCTAGGCTTTGGTGATACTTCCAAAGCCCTGTGAAACTCTAAAACACGTGCCGGCCGTTCTTGTTAACCGGCAGTAGTTCTCAAGCCCTTTTCAATTCTAAAAGATATTGTAGGATGGTTTTATAAA
>JACQIG010000079.1 GCA_016198605.1 Candidatus Aenigmatarchaeota archaeon
ATTATATGTTGCATTAGGCGGGAGTTTTCTTGGTAGTTATTCGGCAACATGGCTTTATGAAACACATGACGCATCTACAAAAAATTACTGGGGAATTTTTGCTTTTATAGCTTTTCTAATTGTTTTCTTTGGTGTTGGATATATGCTTTACAGAGAGAGGTAGTCACCCAACCCTGTAGACATTGTGTATGCTCTGCAAATCCTTGATGCGCTTCTCGGCGGGGATGGCAGTCCTGAAGAAGTACCAGAAGACCTTCTGGAACCATTCAATCCATTCCGGGTCAAAGATCTCGTAGAACAAGAGCACGCGCTCGTCAAGCTCGCCCTTCTCGTAATCTGAAGGGTCTCGCGATTCCCTGAAGCGGGCCATGTGGGTGTCTATCACGAAGCCCCTCAGGGGCTGCTCCCTGTGGCGGATCTCTATCATGTTCTTCCCGATTTTCTCGTTTATTGAAAGGATTTTCTGCACGTTCTTCATGCTGTCTATGGTCACGCGGGAGAGGATCTTCACGGAGATGTTGTTCTTGGCGAGGGCTTCTATCACGTCAATGATGTTCCTGTTTTCCTCCGCCGCGTTTATCCAGGAGAGGTTGCCTGAAAAGCTTAAAATCTGGTTCTGGGCCCTCTCGAGGAACGGCTTGACATAATCCTTGTAGGCGTAATTCTCCGCCGTCATCATCACCGCATTGCGCTTCCCTTCTTCCACGTGCTGGTAGATGTCAAAAGGAGAAAATTCCATCTTGCGGGAAGATTCTATTTTCTGGAGTAGCCTCTCCTGGAATTCCTGGGAGTGTATCCTCTCTATGTGGCTCCAGTGGGCAATCTTTAGCGCGCCGCGTGTCCCTTCCCTGAACGTGCGCGTGCTGATGGAGCCAGTCTCCTTGGCTATCTGCTCCACGTAGCGGTCCGCGGTACGCCAGTTCTTGCCGAGCAGTTCAGCTACCTCCTGGATTGTCCTGGGCTTCTGGTGCACGAAGTCGTTGATCTTCTTGATTGTTGCTGAGTCAAGCATGGCCAACACCATAGTGCCTGTCTATGTTGTCCACTTGCATAAGGACGTCGCTACTGATAGTCTCGCTCTCCAGGAGGCTCTCATTTTCTATCAATGTTTCGTGAACCAGCATTGCATTGAAGTTGTACAAGGCCGCCTTCTGTTTAGCAAATATTTCCTTGTAAACAGGCCTACATTCATTGCATTGGTCAACATGGCGCTCCATGTCGTATGCAGAAATGCCAGCTCCCTCAAGCAGCCGCTCAAAAGCAGATACTGCGCCAGGATCCGCCTCGGTCAGGAAATATTTGGCAATCACATGGGATGCGTATAGCTCGAGGCGGTATCTCCCTCCCTTCAGATGGCATCCCGCAGAATCAGGCACGTCAGACCACATGGTTTATTATTGGCTTGGGGATAATAAATACAACTATGTGTGATCTATTTTTCTTTAATTAATAGTAAAAATACATCTATATGTAATTTACTTGGAGAATATATAACACCGTTATATTTTGTGTGATGATAGTACACAACTCTTTGTATAATTTTTATACAGAAATCTGTATAAAAAATACAACACTATTAATCTTAGATGATGTATATGCAGATGCTAGCCAATACTTCTGAAAGGCACAAGGCGCTTTCCCTGCCTGAGATACACGCGATAACCAAGATTGAGGGCGAGCTCCTTAAGGGAGCCAGGAGATATTTTGAAGGTAATGGCTTCTGGGAGGTGGTTGTCCCTCACATAACCCGCGCTACAGGAGCGTGCGAGAACATAGCCACCATGTTTGACGTTGACTTCTTCGGGGACAGGGCCTTCCTTGTCCAGACAGGCCAGCTCTACCTTGAGTCGCTAATCCCCTTCATGGAAAGGCTCTACTGCGTGGGCTCCAGCTTCAGGTCTGAGCCTGATGTGGATGAGCGCCACCTGACAGAATTCACCCTTGTGGAGATGGAACTCCCTTGCGATTTGGATGGGCTTATAGGCCACATTGAAAATATCATTTGCTCCATGATAAAACCCGTCACCGACAACAGGATGGCTGAGTTAAAGACATTGAATGTGCCAAAAGATCACATCAACATGCTGAGGAAGCTGAGGCCACCGTTTAATAGGATAACATACATGGAGGCAGTGAATCTGCTTAAAAACCAAGGCGTTAAATGGGGAGATGATTTGAAATCAAGGCATGAAAAACGCCTGATGGAAAGCCTTGGCAATAAGCCGCTCTTTATCACCCACTTCCCGAAGGCAATAAAATTCTTCAACATGAGGGAAAACACAGGCAATCCTTCAATAGTCAACTCCACGGACTGCATACTCCCCTACAGCGGCGAGGCCGTGGGCGCGGCAGAGCGCGAGCACGAGCATGACAAGCTCTACAAGCGCCTCTCTGAATCCGCCATGCTGCGCCAGCTTGAGCAGAGGGGAGGCTCCATAGCAGATTTTGGCTGGTACCTGGATACGCTGAAGGATGGCAGGATGATACCACACGCGGGCTGCGGCATAGGCCTGAACAGGGTCACGCAATTTGCCATAGCCTCAGGCGACATCCGCATGAGCACCACATTCCCACAGAACAGGGAGAGCCTGATGTGAATATTAATAAGTCGCGTCTCTTAATCATGTGGAACTAAGAAAAATGGTTTAATTTTCCAGCTTTTTCGCTATCTTCTCAAAGATGTCCCTGTTCCTTTCCACGAACATCTCCATTTTCTGCCTCCTCTGGAGTTTTTCTATTCTCATAAGATGGATCTTATCTGGATGAAGTCGGGCTTGGCCTGGAAACGTGCCGCAGGGTATATGGGGATGGGCCATAGAGATAAATAGATATATTCCGCCTTTTAGAAATATCATTATGGGAAAGAGCTATACGTATGCGCCCAAGCCCTTCAAGAAGATGCCCAAGGGCACAAAACAACTCACGGTCGCAGGCGCAATCTATGTTGCCAATGCAGACAGGAATGGCAGGAAAATACCTGAAAAAGAATTCAGAAGGCGCATAAAAGAGGCTGAGGATTTCATGCTCCGCCTGTTTGGCGGCTTCACAACAGACGAGTTGGAGCATGGCGAGTTCAGGTCGGCAATGAAGAAAAAGGTCATCTGCGAGCGGGTGGCGCGCGTTCTGAACTTTTCTGATTCCAAGACCTTCAAGAAGCACAGGGCATCATTGGAGAGGTGGCTGCTGAAAAAGAAGAGCGAATGGAACCAGGAAGCAATAGCCTATGAGTTTGAGGGGGATATGTACTATATCTGAAGGCCCATTCCAGGGCGGCGAAAGCTTTATAAAGCTAACTGTTAATTACTTAACAGTGATAATATGAAATACATAAGCAAGATAGCCCCGTTGGCTCTGGCAGCAGGTCTGGCAGGATGCAGCGGAGAAACTGTTGAATTTGCACGTGTTGAATACCAGCACCAAAATCATCCCCAGTATAGATTTGACATTGAAAGTGAAAGAGTACGTGATACTGGCAATACACCTGTAACTATAATTGCCCTTGATGTGGATGGTGATAGGCAGGCTGATGAAGCTTTAATCATAAGTGGCTACACTAATGCAGGTCAGACCGATTTTGGGTCTTTCCCACGGAAAAACTGGAAGCATCTTGTAGCCAAAGACTTGCCACCCGCCAAGATGTACATTCTAACAGATAACACCAGAGAAATGACCCCAGAGGAAAGGGATGCCTTGGCAGTAACAGGGAAGCTTCTTAACAGCTATCCTGAAAAGTCCGAATAGTATCTTGGTTTTCTCACTTCAGCCTCACCGCTTCCAGGTTCTTCGGCACGTGGGTGTCTATCTTCAGGTAGCGCTTGATGTCCCTGGCAAGCTCTAAGCATCTGGATTGTTCCCCATGATTGATTAGTACTTTTTCAGGCCTGCAGGAAAGGTTCTTTATGAAAGCAATCAGCTGGTTCCTGTCGCTGTGGCCTGACATGCCTGAAAGCGTCTCCACCTCCATCTCTATCTTGGTGACCTTTGTCCTCCCGTCAGGGCCGTGGCCTACAAGCTCCTTCCACCCTTTCTGTATTCGCCTCCCCGGCGTCCCCTCGGCCTGGTAGCCCACGAACATGAGGGTGTTCTTCGGGTTTGGCGCGAGCCCCTTCAGGTATTCCACGGCTGGCCCCCCTATGAGCATGCCTGACGTGGCTATCACCACGGCGGGGTCGGTGGAGTCTATTATCCCATCCCTCTCCCTCGGCTCCACATGCTTGAACATCGGGTGTATGAACGGGTTGTTCCCGTAATGGAATATCTCCCTCTGCAGCCTGCTTGACAGGTATTCCGGGTATGCGGTGTGTATGGCAGTCGCGTCCCATACCATGCCCTCCACGTAAACCGGGTAGGGGAAGTCCTTCCTCTGACCCAGCATGGCGATCAGCTCCTGCGCCCTCCCCACGGCGAACGAGGGTATCAGCAGCTTGCCGCCGCGCGCCATCGTCCTGTCTATTATCTCAAAGAACCTGCTCTCCACTTCCCTGCGGGGGGGCATGATTGACATGGCTGACCCATACGTGGCCTCCGTTATGACTGTTTCCACGCGCTGGAAGTCCGTGTATGCAGGGTCAAACAGCTTTGTGGGGCCGTATTTGTAATCCCCCGTGTACAGGATATTGTGCAGCCCGTCACCTATGTGCAGGTGCACAAGCGAGCTCCCGAGTATGTGCCCCGCCGGTTGGAAGGTGAGCCTTATGCTGGGCGCAATGTCAGACACCTCGCCATAATCCAGCGTTATGGTATGCTTCACGGCCTTCTCTATCGCCTTCTTGCTGTACGGCACCTCCTTCCCGTCCTTCTGCGCCACGTCCACGTAGTCCAGGCAAAGCAGGACCATCAGGTCCCTTGTGGGTGGCGTGCAGTAAAGCGGGCCCTTGTACCCGTTCTCATAAAGGTAAGGTATGTAGGCGCAGTGGTCAATGTGCGCGTGAGAAAGGCATATGGCGTCCAGGTCTTCCAGGTCCAGCTCGGGTATGTTTATGTAGGGGAATGTCCCGCCGACGTCAACGCCGCAGTCAAGCATTATCTTCGCGTATTCGGTCTGCACCAGCATGCAGCTCCTCCCGACCTCGCGGAACGCGCCAAGGGTGGATATCCTCACCCAGTCCTTCCTCTTGTCGTATTCCCTGGGCGTGTTTATCCTCTGGCCTATGTTGTTGAGGAACTTCTTCCTGTATGCCAGCTCGGTGTGGAGCAGGCTCCTTATGGCCCTGACTATGTCAGATTTTATCGCCGGAGCCCTTTCTATCTTGGGCAGCCACAATGACTCGTTCCTGATTTTCCTGAACGTCTCCCCGCCCTTCCCGATGACAAGGCCGGGCTTCTGCGCCTCTATTATCACCTTGCCCAGCTCGGGCTCGAAATAGATGTCCTTCACGCCGGCCTCCTCCGGGACCTCCCTGAGTATTATCTCCTTCGTCTCGTCGGGCGGAAGGCATATGGACAGGTCGGGCCTTATCTCCACCCTCTTCTTGAGGTCCTTGACCAGCTCCCTGATCTTGTCCTCCCCTGTCCTGAAGAACTCCTTGCTCTTGGTGTAGAGCACTACCTCTGAGGCCTCGAAGTTCACCTCGGATATCTTGGCGTCAGCGTCAAGCTTCCCGTACAGCTCCTTCAGAATCGCGCTCATGTTATCCACACTTGAATTCAATGATTAGCCGGCAACAGAATGATGCACCTTTCAACTACAAGAACTATTTGGCTATCCTCTTGACCTCGTCATTGTCAATCCTGCGAAACCCCTTTGAATCAATAACGACCATGTCTATCCCTGCCCCTGACCCGATGTCCCGCCTCATCGCGGCTTTTACGGCCTTTGCCACCAGCTTCTTCGCCTCGTCAACTGGCATGCCCTTCCTGAAACCATGCTCCAGCACGCCAAAGGCCATCGGGGAGCCAGAGCCAGAGGAATAATACTTGGCCTCCTCAAGGACCGAACCGTCAGCCCCGAGGGAGAACATCCTGGGCTTCTCGTCATAGCCGCCCACTATGAGCTGGACGTAGTAGGGGTAGAACCTCCTGCCGTAGAGTATGTTAGCCACGAGATGTGATGCCGCTTTTATCGTTATCCTGCTGTCTTCTTGCAGCCTGTAGAGCCTCAGCTCCGCCTTTATGTACCTCTCCAGCGCCTGCGCGTCGCCAACCAGGCCCGCTATGGTCATGCCTATGTGGTCGTCTATCTGCAGTACCTTCTTGGCCGTCTTGCTGGCCACCAGGTAGCCCATAGTGGCCTTCCTGTCGGCGCCTAGCACCACAGCGTCCTTCGCTATCAGGCCTATCGTTGTCGTCCCCGTCTTCAAAGGCTTTATCTCATGCTGTTCTTCCATAAAAGCGCTAACCTTGTCTGTCTTACTCAGAACGAGCTTATTATCTTATGTGGAATGGGTATTTAAATGTTTGTTCTGCTCACATCAAATAGCCAAGGCCTTTCTTTGGCCTGATAATACAGCTGTCCGTTTCTATCACTGTGTAACCCAGCCTTTCAAGATGCGCCCGCTGCTCCGGGGCGCACTCAGGAGAGAGGAAGCCTGTTGGCTGGTCAGGCATGTCAAGCACCTCTATCTCTACCAGTTCCCCGTAGCCGTAATTGACCTTCCTGAAAAGGGCTATTTTTTCCTCCGGCATATTACTCCCTGAACATCACAAGGGTCTTTGCCGGAATGGCATTAAAATCAATCTCGTCTCCGGTCTTGAATTCCCCGCCGGGCAGCCTGTAAATTGTGGAAGGCAGGTTGCATTCCCTCTTGCATATGCTGTAGGCGCTCCTGCCCCTTTTCACATGGCCGCCATAAACATAGCCCACGGCTATTTTTGTCCCTGGCTCTATCTCGGTGAAGTTAAAGCCGCCTCTTTTCAGCTCATCACCGCGCCTTATCTTGCCATTCTTGAACATGTATATTGTTGTCTTGTCGGCGAATTCGTCGCCTGCATATGTCCACGCAACCTGGCCGTTTTCAATCGCCCTGAACACTTCGCCTGCCGTCACATCCCCTTCGCCGTTTTCCTCGGGCATTGCAATCGCCGGCTCGGCAGGCAGGTGTGCGCCGCGGCCATATATGAACTCCGCCAGGTAGGTGTCGGCAAACACAAGCCTGTTGGCTGCAACGTCAGGGTCCTGCCTGGGCTTGGTCTCCAGCCCAAGCTTCTGCCTGACATCATCCTTTGCGAAAAGCATGCCACACCTCTTCCTTCCCCTGTGGGAACGCCTGTGCCACTTGTTTGGCCTGCCGTATGCCACCTGGGAATGCGGCATCACGCCATCGTCACTTATGCCATACATGCCCTGCAGCTGGGCTATGAGTTCCCTGCCTGAAGCATACTGGCCTTGGGCTGGTTCGCTGTTGTGGTGACCCACAAATTCAATGTTGAGTGCATGGTTATCAAGGTTTATCTTGCTGTTCCACATGCTCCTGCCGCAGCCTATGGAAACCTGGCCTGGATTGAGTATCCTGTACACCTTGCCGTCCGTGTCAACCAGATAGTTGGCCTTGCCGCCCTTGCTCAGGGAGTTGAGCGAGCTTGAGCCGTTGGCTTCAGTGGTATGGAGGACGATGAAGTCCGTGCTTTTCCTGCTCGCCCTCCTAGCCCTTTTAGGGCTCTTGATATCTGTTATTTCTAGGGCATAGGCATCATCCGTGAGGAGCGCTTGGCCTAACGGGAATGCCGCAATGGCCGGTCCCAGTAGCCTGAGAAAATCCCTCCTGCCAATGTGCCACGAATCTTCCATGCATATTATGCGAAGGGAGCCTTATAAAGCTTTCTATAATCACTACCCTATAGTCACTAAAATAACCTGTGAATAAACCGAACGGCTGATTTTTAAACAAGCGAAAGAATAATTATAGGAGTGGGCTGGATGGCAAAAAGGAAGGCTTCTAAGAAAACCAAAACAAGGGCTAAAGCAAAAAAGCCGGCGAAAGCCAGGGCCAGGCCGGCCAGGAAAAGGGCGGCCGGGAGCACGAGGCAAAAGGCGGTGAAAAAGGCATTAAGGAAG
>JACQIG010000080.1 GCA_016198605.1 Candidatus Aenigmatarchaeota archaeon
GTGAGGGCCCCCGACAATGTTAGTCCCCGACGTATTAGTGATGTTCCATGACGTATTAGTGATGTTCCATGACGTATTAGTGATGTTCCATGTGATGTTCCATGTGTTGTTCCCAAAAGTGTCATTGGCATTGTTTGTGTTGTTGAAGTGGTTGTCAAATATCAGGTTGTTGCTTGATGGGGGGAGGCTATTGGCTATGGTGAGCCCCACAGTATTCTGGGTGATGGTATTGCGTTGGACGATATTCTGCACGGATGTGAGCCTTAGAGATATCCCGGCGGAGTTGCCGGTGACCGTGTTGCCAAAGATGATATTGCCGCCCGCGCTCTCAAGACTTATGGCATCAAAGGACCCTGATATACTGTTGCCCCTTACCGAATTGTAGTCCCCGCCAAGCGTCAGGCCTTGGCCGTTGTTTGTAAACATGGAATTTTCTATCCTGTTGCCGCCACGAGTGGTGAACACCCCAAAACTGTTGCCAACAAGCGTGTCATTGGTGATCGTGTTGTTATAGCCGTCAGCGTTTATCCCCCTATCAAAGCCCTCTATCGCGCAGTTCTTTATTGTGGTGAAGTTGTAAGGCCCGGCATCAATGCCTGTGCTGGAGGGGGTGCTATTACCAATGATGCTGAAGCCGCCGCAGTCCAGGGTCACGCCATTCGCGCCTATTATTATGCCACTGGAAGAGCAGTTAAGGCCCTCTTCCAGAGTAGTATTTCCGGTTATGGTATCGCCGCAGGTAAGCACATCTATGAGAGGCGCGAAATCGCCGCCAATTGTTATGTTGCCCGAGGCATTATACGGCAGTTTGGTGTCCCCAATGCCGTCGCCATCCAGGTCTGTCCCGTTATAGTCGCGCCAGAAGTTGCCAGCCAGGAATGGCCCGCCCACTATGTTGGTGCCAGATGTCTTTGCGATGTTCCATGTATTGAGGCCGCTATCCTTCGCATTAAGCTGGTTGCCGAAGATGTTATTGTATATTGTATTGCCGCTTGCGTCCTCAAGCAGTATCCCAACGGGGCTGTTTTCCACAGAATTATCCCTGATCATGTTGGATGATGAGTTCAGTATCAGCAGGCCGGCTTCGCTGCTGCTGATATAATTGGCCAGGACAGAGTTGTTGGAGCTCAGATCAATGATGACGCCGAATATGTTCATAGTCACATTATTTGACTGTATTAGGCTGTAGGTGGTGTTGTGCAGCTCAATATTTGCCTTGTTGCCTGTTATGTTTATCAAATAGGAGTTCTCTACAAAACCGGTATTGAATATGCTTCCTGACACGGTTATGTTTGACGAGTTCTCTATCATTAGGCCGTGGACGAAGCTGTCCGCTGAGCTTACGCCTGATATGCTTCCTGATATTGAATTGCTGAAGAAGATGCCTGTATCTGCGCCTGTTATCGTCCCCCCGCTTATACTGTTGCCTGATGTTGAAGTGATGAGATATCCGACAGCGACGTTGCTGACCGTGTTGTTTATGAATGTGCTCCTGTTTGTCGTGGCATTAAACCCGGCTGCCTGGCCCTCATGCACGATGTTGCCCTGGAACAGGTTGTCTTCCGATTCTATCTGCAGGTTGACAATATCCGGCCCACTTGCTGGATTGCTTATGTCATTGTAGAGGACGGAGTTGGAGTCCGCATTCACAAGCGAGAGGCCGTTGTTCATTGTGTTCCCGGAAAGCATGCTGTTGAATGTCAGCGTAAGTAGCACGCTGCCATTATCGTTGTTGATGATTCCATTGCCTGAAATTACATTGCCGTAGTTTGAATTCTTTACATCCACTCCTATGCCCAGGTTGTCGCTTATCCTGTTGCCATATATGGAGCTCGTATAGAGGCCGTTTGCCTTTATTCCGCCGAGGTTATGATGAAGATAGTTATCGGCTATTTCGTCAAAGTATGAAGTATCAATGTTTATGGCCTCCAAATAATTCAGCAGTTCACAGCCCCTTATCCTGGCACCATTCCTGAAAGCAACACCCAATCCTGTAGCCGCCTGCGTGCCCACAAGGACGGTTCCGTCACACCTGACAGTAACATTATTGCCTGTTATCTGCATCCCGTCAGGAATCTCATAAGTGCCTGGGCAGAACAGCGTGCTTGAGCCGATGCTCATGCCATTGACAGGCGTGGTGCATACGTGGCACGCAAAGGTGCACCCTGTCGTGCCTTCGTCGTCCCAGCCTGTCGCCTGGTTGCAAATGTTGCCCCCTCCCTGGTAGCTGCCAGACATAATTATGTCCTGCGCGCCATTGTCGCAGGCCTCATTGTCCGCCACTTTGCCACCTGTTCCGCTTATGTCCAGCCCGTTTGCGACATTGTCCTTGACTATGTTGTTAACAAGCATGCTGCTGTTGCCCTGCACGCTGATGCCATTGAGGTGGTACTCAAGGATGCAGTTCTGCACCGTGACATTGTATGCCATTGAATCCAGGGTTATGCCACTTACTGTCCCATCACCGGTAAGCGTTGACCCGAGGCAGTCAAGTGTTATGTTGCTCTTTGTAACATTCACGGAAGCAGCGCCGTCAGAGGTTATGCACAGCACGTCTCCTGGCTCAGTGAAAAGCATCTCCCGCTCGATGTCGCCGTCTCCACGCACGCTCCTGTCGCACCAACACTTGTCGCCAATGCCATCCTTGTCATAGTCCTCCTGCAGCGGGTTCTGCACAGAGGGGCAGTTGTCCACCTCGTCAAACACGCCATCGCAGTCCTTGTCGCCAGCGCAGATGAACTTTGCCGGGTTCACAACCGTGATGGTAGTGAAATCAGAGACAGGGCCGTTGCCTGCCACGTCATCCACGGTAAGCTTCACCCTGTATATCCCTTCCACATAATAGCCGGTGTCAAGGGTTGGGCTCTTGGTCACCAGGTCAACGTCATTGTCAGGTATGCCGTCAAGATCGGTGTCCCTTGTTATGTCTGTATCCCAGGTGTAGCTTGCGATGCCGTAATTGTCCGTGGACCACTGGGCGCTGAATTGCACTGGCTCCCTGACAAGGACATTCTGTGGTATGCCTGCAAATGCGTGTGGCGCTTCCGTATCGTCTTCCACAACGACCTGTACCAGCATCGTATCGGTGTCTGCGTTCCCGGCAGCGTCGCGGACTGTAAGCATCACTGTGTATGTGCCCGGGATATCGTAGCCCTTGGTGCTGTTGTACACACCTGTGAGTTTTTCTGAGGACGCGTTGCCTATGTGTGCGTCCCACTCATAGCTGACTATGTGGTCATTATCAAAAGATTCGCTCCCGTCAAAGAACACAGGATTGTTCACCCCCGCCCTCGCCATCTGGTCAGGGCCCGCAGCCGCCGTAGGCATCACGTTATCTGCTACTGTGAGCGGCTTGGAGGCATTGTTATTGAAGTAGCTCTTCTCCTGGAACTCATTGAATGGCGATATTATGACGGTTATCTGGTGGGCGCCTGTTGTGGCATTCCATGTGACACTGACAGGGCCGGCTGAAAGGCCTGTCAGGTTGATCTCGTCGAAGCCTATCGTATCGTTACCGTCCCTGAATTCCACCTCGGCATCGATGGCATTGCCCTTGCCTATGTTGCTGATCAAGGCAGTTATCAGGACAGGATCCCCATGGTTCGGGCTGGCGGGCGAGAATGATATGTCCGGTTCGGTTACAGCCAGGTCAGGCAGCAGCTCAACGAAGAAAGCCGTCGCAGCAGACCTATTTGCCAGTCCCTGGCTGCTGGCATTTATCTTGGTCAAGTTTACCACTGCAGTAACATTGACGGAATAGACGTCCTCCAGGGACGTATTGGTGTAATTGTTGGCGTATATGCCATCGCTCTCATTATAGTCGCCATGCTTGCCGTCATCATATAGAGTTATGTTTTCAAATGGCGTGGTGCCGTTCAGTGTGAAATTGGAGAACATGCTTATATCTGCGGTGACATTAGCCCCGGCCAGCGCTGTCCCGTTGTACTTGACCAGGGCGAATATAGTCACATTGTCTCCAGGCTCGTATGAGCTGTTGTCCGTGCCCGCAGAAACGAATAGCAGCGTCTGGTATGTTGCCATGGCGGAATATGCCGCCCCTTCAGTGCAGTTGACAGCGGTGGCATTGGAGATTACCATTGCCCAGTTGCCCGCTTCAGGTGACGCAATCACGTAAGTGACAGAATCATTGGCTCCCGTATAATTGATTGCCATGCCGTCAGCATCAGCAGGACCCACAATGGACAGGTCAGGCCTTATCAGCCTCATGCTCAGGTTGTTCACGCACTCATCATAGTCAACTATCGTATCATTCCAGAAGGCCTGCACCTGGCTGTACTGCAGCTTGAAATTGGCGTTCATGCTGAGGCCGTCTATTGTGATATTGTGCTCGCCCCTTGTGCTCGCATTGGTGATGAGCCCTTCAAAGGGGCCGGCAAGCTGGTATGCCGTCCTGTTGAGCGTATCATTTATGTTCGCCAAGGACTCAGACGTGACAAGCAGCTGGCCATCTGGTCCAAGCAAGCCCTGGGCTGCGGAGGGGCATTGCCCGTCGTCCTCCAGCAGGGACCGCACGCAACTGACAGTCACGTCATCCTTGGCAAGCCACCAATGGTAGCTGCTGAGGCCCTTGACCTCTTTCTGCTGGACATTGTCAAGGCTGGAGCTTATCGTGCTGACAAGAAGGTCGCCTTCCCATATGAATGGCGATGTTAAAGTCACGTCTATGATCGGTATGGTTGCATGGGCGTGTATCAGCGTCAGAGGAAGGGCGAAGCTGCCTATCTTGGGCCCTACGCCCGCTATCGTATTATACTGGACCCTGTTGTTGAGGAAGTCATCCCCGCCTGGCCATGAGTACAGGGCCCATTCAGGGGCGGGATCCTTGCCGTTGAAATTGAGGTTCTTCAGGAATGTTGAGTCGGGCTCCATCTGCTTGATGGCGTCCCCAAGTATTATGTCAAGGAACGCCGTGGCCAGGTTGCCGAGCAGGTTTCCCACAACAGGCACCTGGGAGGCCAGGGAATTGATCACCGCCTTTGCCACCAGCGGGCCGTATTTCAGCAGGTCGCTGCCGTGCAGCGGGGCTCCTATGTCAATCTCCTTCCTCACGTCATTCCTGTAGCCGTAAGTGTCATAGTAATGCGCCACCACGCCGCCCATGCCAGACCCCACAAGATCAACCTTGTCCACTCCTGTTTTCTGCTTTATCTCGTCTATCTGCTGGCCCACGGCCTTGGCGGAGGCCCTTATGTCCTGGTTGGCGAGCTTGAGGTTGATCACGTTGCTGCTCAGCCTCAGGTTTATCTTCAGCTCAGGGTAGCCGATAAGGCCCTCTCCATCTCCCCCCTGTTTGGGAACTGCACCTGTGCTGTTCTGCGGATAATGGGAACACACAGAAGGGACGCCGCTCCCGGAATTTTGACCGGATTCTCCTGGGCAGAGCGCCTTAAAGCAATTGAGCCGCGGAACATTAAATCTGCTGTCTCTCTTTATTTTGTCCCCGCTTTTCTTGATTGCATCACGAATTTCCTGCGCTGTCATGTCATTATCAAATGATTTTAATACTGCTGCACAGGCAGAAACATGGGGTGTTGCCATGGAAGTGCCCCTGGCACGGATAAAGTTCGTGCCCACCTTGAATTCCTCATCATGGCACTCAAGGGTGTTTGAAAAGGTCTTTTTCTTTGCGATGAAACACAGATTGCCGTCATTGTTAACGTTAGGCGAGAATGCCGACACTATCTCCTCAAAATTATTCAAGCCGTCAGGATTTCCTGATTCATCACCTCCGGGAGCAAGGATTTCAAGTGTCTTATCCCTGTTGGTATAGCCTGTTATCGCATCCTCCTTGTCCGTCGCCCCCACCGCTATGACATTCGGATTGCATGCAGGGGTCTCCACTGGTGGGGCTTTCCCAAATTTTCTTGCATTCCCGGCAGCTGCAACCAGGACCATGTCATACTGCTTATATGCACGCTCAAGCGCCTCTTCCACAGCCGCGTCATCCTCGCATTTGTTGCCTTCCGCTCTATCAAGCGGCTGGCCTATGCTCATGGAGATGACATTGATGTTGAACTGGTCCTTATGTCCTATGCACCAGTCAATGGCCGCCGCAAATGCAGCATCATCGCCGCCGGTGGGGTCATCTTTCTTTGATGCCGTCCCCCCAATGAATATTTTTACAGCGGCTATTTTTGCGCCCGGCGCTATGCCCCTGTAAACCGCATCGGTTGACGCTATTATTCCTGCGACATGCGTTCCATGCCCCATCTCATCAAGCGGGTCAGCATCAGAGCCTACGCAATTGCCCATGCTATCCAATGCTGGGCACAGGTCTATCCCCCCCACAACCTTGGGGCAAGTGCCCGACAAAAACTGGCCTTGGGTGCACCCGCCAAGGGCAGGGTGGGTGTAGTCAACCCCTGTGTCTATCACGCAAACGGTCTGGCCTGACCCGGAACTGACGGATTCCAAAAAGCCCGCGTCAGGCGGGGGTATTTTTCTTGAATCAACAAGGGACAGGGTTTTTCTGCCCGGCCTGTCGATCTCCTCAACATCCGGATTGGCCAGCAGGCTTGCTAGGGCCTCTCTAGAGGCATATCCAGCAAAGCCGTTGATATTTTCATACCTATACGTAAGCCTGAAGCTCTCGGGCGGAAGCGAACCAAGCACCTTCTCCTGCAGCCTGCGTATCTCGCTCCTTGATGCCTCCAAATCGCCTTTGAATTCAGGCGAGGTATAATAGTCATCCTTAAGGGAGACTGTCACTGCTATCTCGTCTGAAATTCCATCAAGATCTTTGAGGGTTATTTGCCTGGGGTTGGGGGCCCCATTGTCCAATGCGGCCTCTGTGGACAAGGCAGACGGCTCCTCCTCTGGAGCCTGAATGGCCGAATCAGTGATATCCCCTTCGTCGTCCTTTGAGGCGCTGCCCTGGCCGTCACCACCTCCCCCTGCATCAGTCGGGTCATTGACCCTGAATGAGGGCAGTATTATGCTGGCCTTGAGATCACCCTCTATGACGCCTGACTTGCCTGCTATTTTAGTGTCAATGACCTTGATCTCGCGCGGCGTGGTGGTCAGCGGCGGGTCCAGGTGCAGGATGATGTCCGACAGGTAAAGCGTGCCTTTCAGCTTTGCCGTGTTGTCCGAGAAGTCAGGCTTTATGTCCCTGACTATGAGATCAAACTTGGTTGAGGCTGATATGCCGGCCTTGTTGTAGCTTATGGTCTTGGAAAAGACAGTCGCCCTCCCTGGTATCTTTATCACACCTGTTTCCACCAGCGCCTGTATGGCAGGCTTCACCTTCTCCGGCAGCGGCACTGGGATTGAGATGTCCGCGATCTTGAATTCTTTCTTCAGCGGTATGTCAAGGCTGAACTTGTAATTGTCAAGCATCTGCTTCCAGAGCGTCTCAAAGAAGTTGTCGGAATCCACCAGCTCGAATATCTGGTCAATCTGCTCGTCCTTGAGGTAGACGTCTATCTGGTCAAGCGTGTTGATGAAATTGTTTATCACGGTCTGCAGGCCTGCCTGCTCCCTCGTCTTGTAGGATATGAGCACAAGCGTGTCCCTGAGGTCATTGAGGCTCCTCCTGACCTTGCTCTTCGCGTCCACCGCGCTGAATGTAGTGCTGTTGGCTAGGGCCCTCAGCTCCTTTATGTCCCTGTTGAGCGTTCTCGCCTGGTCAAGGACAAGGTAGATGTATGCAGCTGTCTCAAACTTTGGGTCCTTAAGCGGCAGAGTGAAGCCTACCTCAAGGTCAACAGGCTTCCTGAGGTCCACGGTGTAGACATTGTAGTCCGCGGCCTTTAAGGCCTCCTCTATCTTCTCCATCTCCTTGGGGCTCCTGAGGTAGTCGTGGATGAGCAGGACAGGGTTCCTCACGATAGTGATGGTCTTTGTGACACCCTTGGACCATGTGCCCTTGTCGTCGAGCGCCCTGAAGGTGACCGTCTGCATACCTGGGGAGTTGAATGTATACATGACAGTGGAGCCGTTGATTTCATTGCCCCCAATTATCCATTGGTTTGTCTGGATGTAGCCATCAGTGTCAAAACCGTAGCCGTTGAACTCCACTGGCTCGCCTGTCACGGATACTATATCGCCATTCTCGTCAGCTTTCCCGTGTATGAACCTCACGAAGGCCGTGGGCGGCTTGTTGACAATAATGGTGTCGATTGAATTGGCTCCCAGTGGTGACCACAGGCCGCTCTTAGCCTTCACATTGATGCTTATGTGATGCGGATTGGCAGGAGGGAGTGTGGTGTTGAACGAAGGCTGGGAGCCTATCCTTCCCAGCTTATGGGAGCGCCACCAGTGGCCTACGATCTCATCAAGGGGGTCCCCGGGTTCCCCGTGGCCAGTGAAGTTTATGTCCTCGCCCACGGGGGCAAGGCCCATGGGTATTATCCTGTCTATTATGCCTTCGGGGGGCATGGCATTGAATGCAGCATACAGTATATTGTCCACGGGGCCTGATGTCTCATTAAAACCGTCCATCCACGCTATGTATTGTCCGGCTTCAACAACGCCGTCGTCATTCGTGTCCCTGTATACGGTAGGGACAGTGCAGCCATTGCAGTTAACAGAGATGGCAGCGGAGAATCTGGTGTTATTGTCAGGCGCTTTGACATCGTGTTTAGTTATATTCTTGATACCCTCGCTTTCATTTATTATGTCGCTTCCTGTTTTTGTGGCGTTCCATGGCTCCGTATAGAACGTTATCGCGAACAGCTCGCCGGTGTCATAATTGATTGACAGGTTGACATGCGTGTTATTGGATTTAAGCGAATAGTTGTCCAGCTGCGGACTACCTGAAGTTATATATGTGTTGGGCAGGCCGGTGCCCTGGCCCATTGTATAGGTGGCTATGAGCTTGTTTTCGTCACCGTTGACAACGCTTCCGCCATTGCCTGTCTGGGTTCTGGACCACGACCTCTGGGGGGCGCCCTTGATTACCAGCTCGTAGCTTATAGTCACCCAGCCTTTCCTCCAGAGCCCGCGGTTGCAATAATGGACATTTACGTTGAAGGCGTTGGGGGTAAACAGCGCGACATTAACAGAATTATCTCCCTGGGTATCCCTTGAGAGCTCCTTGTAAGAGACTATCTCATAGGGGACGGGGGGCTGGTATTGGAGGGACTCATCCCTGCATTTCCTGGACAGGGTGCCGCCCCTCACAAATTTTTGGGATACCACGACAGTCTTGGTGTCATTAAACAATTCCCTGCCCAGGGCGGTTATCTCATAGGCGAAGCCCTGCGGTGGGCTCTGCGTGCCGGCCGCTGTTATGGCGTAACTGAATGGGTGGTTTATGGCCTCAGCGGCCTTCTTGCTGGCGTGCAGCTCAAATTCAGGCTCGCTGACTATCCACGCATAGAACTCCTGGCTTTTGTCCGTGATGAATATGTCGCTTCCAGGGTTTCCGTAATACGTGTTCCCGCCAAAGGTGATTGACATGTTGCTTATGCCGCTTATATTGGCATTGCACCCACTCCTGACGTTCACTATGAACTTGTCATAATCCATGTCATTGACTATGCCAAACCCCTCAAGGATGCACGTGCCTGGGAGAGGGGGCAGGAACGACTGTTCGTCAACTGTGTCCGCTATGACCTTGTAGGTGAACGAATGGTTGATGCATGTGTGATTCTCTATGTGCTGGTTGGGTGCGCAAACAAGCCCCGTGCATATCCCTGCCGTGCAGACCTCTGCCGGCAAACAGTCATCATTTGTTGCGCAGGTAACTGGCATGAACGGGACCAAGGGCAGGAAATCGCCGCCATTGGCTATGTTGCCATTGTTATCATAGGGGATTTCTGTGTCCCCCAGGCCGTCGCTGTCCGTGTCGCTGCCGTTGTAATTGCTCCAGAAGTTGCCGCCAAGGAAGGGGCCACCCACAATGTTGGTGCCTGCCTGCTTTGGGATGTTCCAGGTGCTGGCGCTGACATTATAGGCTGTATTCATCGTATTATTGAAGAAGTTATTGAATATGGTATTGTTATTTGATTCTGAGATTGCAATGCCGAAATCATTGCTGAATATTGAGTTGTTATTGATGTTATTTAAAGATGAGTTGCTGACTTGAATGCCAGCAAAGTTAAATGATAGTGAATTGGAATGTACCAGATTATTGGAGGATGACGAATCCAGTATTATACCTATAAAACCCCCGCGTGCAATATTGCTTGCTATGGTGTTTGAACTGGAAGAAAGCAGATAGATGGGTGCTATCATGTCCTGAATTATGTTTGAATTGACTGTATTGCCTGATGATGAGATGATAAATACCCCCGCATTGGCGCTTATGTTGCTATTGCTGTTATTAATAATATTTCCGCTAATTACGCCATTCGCAGACGAATTCAGTATAGCCCCAAAATAATTATTGTCAAACGTGTTGTTAGCTGTGTAGCTTGACGTCACCTGATAATAATCGATCCCGGTGTTAAACATTTTTATTGTGCAGTTCCTGACGGTGACGTTTGATTTCCCCTGCGCTGATATGCCAAAACCAGTCCCATTGCCGGTTATAGCGTGGCCGCCGCAGTCAAGGGCAACGTCATTGGCTGTTACGTTTATGCAGTCGCCATCAGCCGTTATGTTGCTGGTCAGGTAGAAAGTGCCGTTCTTATCCAAGTCGGCGCAAAAAAGGGAGATGGTAAAATCGCACGCATCACCCACGCCGTCGCCGTCCGTGTCCACCTGGCTGGGATTGAATACCGTAGGACAATTATCAAAACTGTCGTCAAGCCCGTCACAGTCCTGGTCCCCAGGACACAGCAAGGTTTCTGATGACCCATATGATTCCTCAATGACAACGGGCGCAGCCAGGGGTTCTGCATCGCCTGATGGGCCAGTCTGGACAATGGCCCGCTGGCCTGTTATGGAAGGGGAAAGGGCCATCAGGAATGCTGCGACCGAAAGGACAGAAACTAAGACTATTGTTACGCCTGCCACCCCAATCATCCTTGTATTGATCCAAACCACCTTAAGCCCTACTTGGCAGGAAGATTTATATACTGAAGAAGCATTGCGATTGCCGAACCATGGATATATCCTATATTAAATTAAAGCTCCCTGTATACAGGCTTCTCCCTATTGCTTCCTCCTGGCTGGGCAGGGCAGCTAGCGGCTTGCGCATCCGCAACCCATGTGTCTCCCTGGAACATGCCGTTTGCATTGCCCCCGAAAAGGACTGCATTGCCCCTGATCGTGTCATATGCCAGTCCCGCCTCTGCCCTACCTGAAGGGGCTGCTGTTGCATAGGCCAGCTGCCAGCTGGTGCCGTTCCAGGCCCATGTCTGGTTGGCATAATTGCCGCTGCTGTCCCCGCCGAAGAGGAGCATTTTGCACGCCTCCTGGCTGAAGGCCATGGCAGGCCAGCGAAGAGCAGGCGGACCTACTGTTATCTTCTGGGCCCAGGTGCTGCCATTCCATGCCCATGTGTCTCCAAGCTGGCCTGATGCATTGCGACCTCCGTATAATATGACCTCATTCCTAACAGGATCGTATACCATGGCATGCTGGAATCTTGCCGGCGGGCTTACAGAAGGGAACCTTTGGGTCCATGTCACTCCATTCCAGGCCCATGTCTGGTCCAGCAGCCCATTTTCAGCCGAGCCCCCGAAGAGGACGGCCTCTTCCCTGGCTGGATCATATGCCATGGTTGCATGGAACATCTGCGGGGGGCTTGCCGCTGGGAATTTCTGCGTCCAGGCAGAGCCGTCCCACGTCCACGTGTCGCTGTAGCGGTTATCGTTTACGCCGCCGCCGAACATTACCACTTCCCCGCGCGCTGAGTCGTATACCATCGCATGCGTATCCCTTCTTGGTGGCTTGGCAGCCAGTGATTTTTGTGCCCAGCCTGTCCCGTTGAATACCCATGTATCATCCGATTCCCTTATCGTATCCCCGAGGAAGCCGCCGAACAGGACAACCTCGCTCCTCAATCCGTCATAGGCCATTCCAAACCTGCTCCTTGGCGGAGGGCTTGGGGACGGCGATAGCTGCGTCCAGTTTACCCGGCCCGTCACTACGTTAGGGTCAGTCTCGCCTGGATCCGTGGCGCCATTGCCATTTGCGTCCTCTGTGCCGTCAGGCACGCCATCGCTGTCGGTGTCTGTATTCAGGGGATTCGTGGTTGAAGCAGGATCAGAGTCAGGCACGAAGATGGCAAGATTGGTCCCTGTGCCTTCCGGCGCCACCAGCCCCTTCTCCGTCCCGTCAAGTATGCCGTCCCCATCCGTGTCAGGGTTGGCAGGGTCCGTCTCCCCCGGGTCCACTATGCCGTTTGCATTCAGGTCCTCTGTTCCAGTGTTCCCGTCAGTCAGGCCGTCGTCATCGCAGTCATCGTCAAGGGGGCAGGGGTCCAGGGCGCCCACAAGGCCGTCGCCGTCGCTGTCCGCCACCAAAGACATGAAGTATGTCCAGTTCCAGTACTGCCCCGGGTCCGTGTGGTGGTTTATCCCACCGCCTTGCCCAGGGTCATTTGGGTCTGGAACCTGGTCGTGGCCTATTATGCCGCCTGAAGCCAGGGGGTCAGCCGGCGCTATGCCTGCAGGATGGACCAATGGAACGCTGTATTTCTGTGCAAGCCACGCGGCAACGCTGGCCGAAGCCATGTACATCTCTTCCGTGTATGCGTCAGGGTCGCTTACAAAGCCCTCGTGCTCTATGCCTATGGAATGGAGGTTGTAATTGAAATTGCCTGCATGGTAGGCCACGTCTTCCCCGCCAACCATTGCAGTGATTCCGCCTGCCCCGCTTATAACGTAATGCGCGCTTCTGCCCGCGGCCGGGTCTTGGAAGGTGTTGATCGCGCTTTGGTAGCTGCTTTCTGTCGTATGGATTATTATGTAATTGATGTCATAGCTGCTTTCCCTGTCGCTGTCCTGGTAGCCGTTTGTATGCGCAGGTGTCCAGATGGAGCCGGGATAAATAGTCCCATTGAAGCCAAAGCGTTTCCATGAGTCATAAAACAAGAAAACGCCTCCTACAGATGGCTGGTCTCCTCCCCACTGGACGCCCGCATAAGGCGTATATGTAAACTGGCCGGCAACAGCCTTGTTGGCAGGTGTGACCATAACACCATCGAGTGTCATCTTCGCGACGCCCACCTGCCACCCGGAAACCGTGGATCCCGTATTTGTAAGCTGGTCATGATAAACGCGGAACCTTTCCGCCGCGCACGTGAGCTGCTGGCGCGCGGTCGTAGGGGAAATGCATCCCATAAGGAATCCCATTTGCGAATCAGACGGCCTGGTAGTCCTTGTCACCCCTGATATTTCCTTCTGGAGTGTGGCAAGTATCACCTTAGGGTTGATGAGATACTGGTCCGCTGCCTGCTTGATTACAACGGCAGCGTCAAATATAACGCCATCCACGTCCGGGACAGGCCGGCTGAAATAACTGTTTTGGGCTGACAAGAAGGCCCTTATGTCATTTGAGGACATGGAATCATAGTCCTCCAGCCCAGAGTCAGTTATGAATTCCGTATTATACGCTGATGTCACGTTGCCGGAGGAGTTGGTATTGAAATACAGCCGGCCTGAAAAGTTGCTCGCGCCAGCGCCGTTGAACGCCCTCATGTTCCAGCGGTAGTCAAATCCCTGCTGCAGGTAGCCCGCGGGCAGGGTGAAAGAGGTCCCGGCTATCTGGCCGTAATCAACCTCGCTGTCAAACACTAGGTTGCCTGGCCCGAAAGGCGACTGGCTTATGTATATTGCATAATAGCTGGCGCTTGGCGCTGCGCTCCAAGTGAATGTCGGCGTGGTGGTGGTTATTACCTCTCCTGGTGGGCCTGAAACTGTCCCAGGGGATATTGGCGTGGGCGGCGACTGCATTGTGCTTACTGAAAAATACCATGGATCAGTGAATCCGCTTGCGCCTGCGCCATTGAAGGAGCGCATGTTCCAGCGGTAGCTTTCGCCGTCCAGCAGGTAGCCCCCAGGGAGGGTGAAAGAATTGCTGTAAATCGGGCCGTAATCAAAGTCGCTGTCAAACACCAGCACACCAGTAGCTATGTTCCTAACGTAAAGGCCGTGGTAATCCGCATTGGAATCGCTGTTCCATTGGAACGTGGGGGTTGTCGCATTGATTATAGAACTGTTGGAAGGAGACAGATGAACAGGCGCGTCTGGCGGCAGGAGAGGCGCCTGGGGCGTTGCGCTGACCTCGTTTGAGAATGCGCCCTCGCCTATGGAATTCAGCGCTGTCACCTTGTAATAATATGTCACGCCATTTGCAACCAGCGTGTTGTTGAACGTGGTGAAGGCTGATGATATTGTGGCATAGTATGACTCGCCCCCCAGGGATGTCCCGCGGTATATGTTGTATTGCGCCACTGCCGAGCCGCCGTCAGAGGCCGGCGGGCTCCACCCAAGGAAAACGAAGCCGTTCCCCACATCAATAACAATGAGATTCTGCGGTGGCGTAGGTGTCGTAGCCGGCATGGGCACTGTCGCGCTCGCCTCGTTTGAGAACCCGCTGTCCCCGGCTGAATTGACAGCCTTAACCTTGTAATAATATGTCTGGCCAGCCACGAGGTTGGCCGTGTTGTTGAACGTCGTGCCTGGTGTCGCCGTGGTGAAATAAAGCGTCTCGCCTCCGGGGGACGTGCCCCTGAATATCTTGTAATTGGTCACGGGAGAGCCGCCGTCGCTTGAGGGCGGGTCCCATGCCAGGAGTATGTGGCCAGGCCCGGCATCAGGCACGCGCAGGTTGAGCGGCGGCGACGGGACAGTTGCCGGGTTCTGCGTAGTGAAGCCCCACTTTGGCGACCACTCGCCATAAAATGAGGCGCTCCTGCCGTGGACGGTCCAGTAGTAGGTTGTCCCGGCGCTTAATATACCCGGGGCAGGCTGGTATGAGGTAGACGATGTTTCCGCATTTATGGCGCAATTAGAGCATGTACTCACCGTAGGGTCTGTCGGCAGGGCGCTGGAGCTTGTGGAGACCATTATCCTGTATGACGTAGCGCCGCTGGCTGATGACCAGCTAAAGGTTGGTGTCATGGAAACGCCTGCAGCCCCGTTGGAGGGGGACGAAAGCGCAGGCGCAGGAAGTAGGTATTCCACAAAATCCTCGGCCACCCAGCCTGTTATGCCGCCAAAGCTGGCTTTCCAGAAATGGTAGAAGCCTCCCCCGCCGGTCGGCACGCCGTAAAAAGGCCCGCTCACCACAGTCCCTAGTGTGCCCTCAGGGACGCTTCCTATGTCCTGAAGGCCGGGAGGGTCGCTCCTGACGTTCAAGGGAGTGCCGTCTATGTAGGATACGAGGAGCCTGTCAGTTAGGCTGAACTTGGTGGAAGGCGTTATGGATACCTTAAGCAGGAAGTCCTCGGCTGACCAGCCCTCCAGGCCGTCAGACCACCTGACCTTATACCTGTTGAAGCTGTTGCAGAAAGCAGGGCCGCCAATCACTGTCCCGCGGCTCCCTGGAGCCTTGGAGCCTGTCTGCGCATCGCAGGCGTTTGGCCCGCGCACCACCAGGTTGCTGCCGCCCGTATTGAACACCTCTACGGTATCTCCTGCAGTGACGTGCGTGGCGTAGGCAAGCGTGACAAACATGAGAAGCAAAACTGCAGACCCTCCCAAGATCGCGGCTGTTTTTTTCATATTTACCCCCCCAACAGGCGCATTTTCATGAATGTCGTAGCAAAGAGCCAGATATTCCACGGGTTTAACCTGAATCAACTTTAAAGTTTATAAATCCCCGTTTTACAGGATGGATATGAAGCATGATGCGCTGTTCCCGGTAAGCAGCTCCACAAAGGAGCAGATAATAGCAGTCCTGTCAGGCGAGTGGCCCCTGTCGGCGAGGAAGGTTTACACAAGGCTCCTGAAAAAACACAACATTTCCTTGACCTACCAGGCCGTGCATAAGGCCCTCAGGGAGCTTACCGAAAGCAGCATCTTGGAAAGGGAGGGCACAGGCTACAGGCTTGCGGAAGCATGGATCGCGCATCTGGGAAATTTCAGCCAGAAGATGAAGGATGAGTATGACAGCGTACATGTTGCCAGGGAGACCAGGGCCCTGCACAGGTTTGTCTTCACGAAGCATTCGGACTTTGTCAGATTCCACCTGGACCTTGCCCGGAAGCTCCTCGAATCAGGCAAGCAGGTGAAGATGACATTCCATATGAGGCACGTGATATACCCCTTCCTTTTGCTTGCCGTCGAGGAACACGGGAAGTTCAAGGAGCTGCTGGGGAAATCAGAATGGGTAATCCTCTCAAAAAACGCGACAGCCATGGACGAGTGGTGCGCAAAGTACTGGAGGAGGCTGGGAGTGAAAGTCACGCTAGGTGCTGATGTCGCAACCAACTCCATCCTCATCGTCACCAATGACTACATAACCGATGCGCGCCTGCCAAAAAAGGCCCTTGGGGCGTGGGACAAGCTATTTGAATCGGTGAACGTCAAGAATTTTGACGCTAATAGGATGAATGAAATAATACTTGAGCAGAAATTTGAGACAGTTGCCACCGTCTTCAGGGACAGGAAAATAGCCGACATGCTGGCCTGATGGTTTTTGGATGGGCGCAATCATAAATCCCTGTATACAGGCGGCTCCGTCCCGCCGCCCCCGGGCGGGAGCACGCTTATGGCGACTTCTTCCCGGTCTGACAGGCTTCCGTCCGTGGCTGCAAACGTTACCGTGTAAGTGCCCGCGCTATTCGCGGCCCATTCAAAATAGCCTGTGCCGGCGTCAAAATAATGCGGTTCAGGCAGGACAGAAGCCGCATTGGTGCTGAACAGCATGGCGTCGCCGTCGGGATCAGAGGCTGAAAGCTGTATTATGAGTGTCCCGCCATCAGGCACTGTCCTGTTCCCTATTGCTTCCATCACCGGGGGATTGTTTGGCTGGCAGGCCACTATGGCCTTGCCACCCATGTTCATCTTCTCGGCTATGTCCTTCGCCCTTGTAGTATCTACGGATATGAGGGATTCGGCCTCTGCTATAGCCTGGCTTACTGTGGTGGAATTGGACAATGGCGTCAGGTTTACCTGCGTCTGAAGGAACAGCTTGCGCGAGGCCAGGTTAAGCCACAATGCAAGCAGCTGCCTGTTTGCCTGCTGCAGCATGCTGGGCTTCTTCACGTCGAGTATCATGCACATTGCCTTGAAGCTGGTGGTGTTGTCAAAGAAGTCAGTCATGTTGTGTATCCTGGCCAGGTAGGATTCCATGGAGGACCTGTTCTCGTTATTGAAGTTGCCATTGCATGGCTGCGACCAGTACCCTGCGGTGCGAGGGTCGCATACGCCTATGCCGCTGGTATTGTCAAATATTGTGATAGTCTCCTCGTCTGACAGGAGCCCATCCGTCACATTGAACAGCACCATGTACGTGCTGGAATCATTAGCCTGCCTTGTCCACTGGAAGAAGCCTGTGGCGGGATCAAAGAGGAATGGCCCCTGCAGCACGGAGCCTGCATTTGTCCCGAATGCAAGGGTGTCATTGTCAGGGTCGCTTGCTGACAGCATTATGGCGAGGGTCTCATTCCTTGCCACGGACTTGTTGCCTACCGCATCCAGCACGGGCGGGCGGTTCACGCGCAGGTCAATGACCGTTATTGCTATCATCTCGCTGTCGTTGGCCAGGCCGTCCGAGACGCTGAAGGTGACGCTGTATATGCCTGAATCATTCAGTGTCGGAATCCACTCAAACAGGCCTGTTGCTGCATTAAAAGCAAATGCACTCGGGAGCACGGAGCCGGCATCCGTCGTGAATATTAATGTGTCATTGTCCGGGTCAGCTGCAGACAGCTGTATGGCAAGGGACTCATTCTCCCCGACAGTCCTGTTGCCCACCGGATCCAATACAGGTGGCCTGTTTGTGGCGTTTATTTGCATATCCCTTACGGTTATGGATATGGTTTCGTTATCCGCAAGCTGCCCGTCGGATACATTGAATGTCACGCTGTATATGCCTGAATCATTAAACGTGGGCGTCCACTCAAACAAGCCAGTTGCTGCATTGAAGGCGAACTGACTGGGCAGTATGGAGCCCGCATTTGTCCCGAATGCGAGAGTGTCGTTGTCCGGGTCCGCCGCCATGAGCTGGATGAGCAATGTCTCATTCTCATCAACTGTCCTGTTGCCTATTGCATCAAGGACAGGAGGCCTGTTTAGCGGGACATCAACCACCGTTATGGTCACAATCTCGGCATCGGCCAGCTGGCCATCGAATGCGATGAACGTGATATTGTATTCTCCGGCGTCATCAAATGTCGGGATCCAGGAGAACAGTCCTGCTGTCTCATTGAAGGCGAACGGGCCGGGCAGGACAAGGCCCGCATCGGTGTTGAATATTATGGTGTCATTGTCCGGGTCGCTTGCAGTGAGCTGTATGGCAATGCCCTCATTCTCGTTTACCGTCCTGTCCCCCACCGGGTCCAGCACCGGGGGCCTGTTTACGTCAAGTATGGTGATGGAAACAGCCTGCGAGTCAGCCAATATGCCGTCCCCGACTGTAACCAAAACAGAAAGGAATCCTGCATCATCAAATCCCGTCTGGAACAGGAAGGCGCTGCCGTTCTGGACGAACACCGTGTCGTTGATGAAGACGGTGAGGTTATTGTCATCGTTGGCGGGGGCATTCTGGTTGTCAGGGTCGCTGGCAACGGCCAGGATCACTGCTGTCTCTGTCTCATTGACCGTTACATCAGGCATGAAGTCCAATACAGGCGGCCTGTTGGTGTTCAGGACCTCTATTGTTATTGCCTCGCTGCCAGTCTGGTTGCCGTTCGTGACATTGAACAGGACCGAATAATTGCCTGAATCGTCAAACGCCGGCGTCCAGCTGAACAGCCCTGTGGCCGCGTTGAAGGAGGGCTGGCTTGGCAGCACGGACAACGCGTCTGTTCCGAACAGCAGTGGCGCGCCGGCGGGGTCAATTGCGGTGAGCTGTATGTCCAGCGTGGCGTTCTCTGCCGTAGCCCTGTCACCCACAGGATTCAGTATCAGCTGGCCTGGGACTGCCACGAGGACCGTTATGTTCCTTGAGACGTTTGCAAGGCTGTCTGATACGGTCACCTGCACCTGGTATGTGCCTGGCTGCACGCTGTCATCCACGAACACGCTCCTGAAGCCTGAAGACAGATCTCCTGACAGGTTGAAGGTCCCGGATGCAAACGCGAATGTGAGGTTGCCCGCCCTCATGAACTCCTCCAGCGGGATGACCGAAACAGTGAATGAGTCACTGTCGGAGGCGCCGAACACGTCTGTCACGCTCACGTTTATCCCGCTGGTGCCTATCTGGCCCGGGACGGCAGAGCAGGCCAGCACGTGGCCCGATGCAACAGAGCAGTTCAAGACGCCCGTATTGCCCTGTCCTGCCACGGCATAATCAAGCTCCGCGATGTCCTGCTCATTGTCCCTTGTGAACTCCAGCAGGTCCATCAGCAGCGTGCCGTTTTCAAATATCGCCTCATCGGGGATGCCTGCCATCTCTGGCGGCGTGTTGAACAGTATCAGGGTAAAGTTATATGAATCCTCCATCTTCGTCCCATCCCTGTTGACCAGGGTGGCATTGTCGCCGTCTACAGCCATGAACAATACCCTGAACAGCCCTTCAGGGTGGCTTGAAGTCGCGGAATTCCATTCAAATATGTTGGCGAGCGCTGCCTGGTTCTCAGGTCCTGGGAGGACCCTTGCATTGCTGAGCCTTGTGAATTCATCCATCCATGCGCTTCCGTCAAAGAACTGCACCTTCATCAGCAGGCCCACTGTGGTGTTGGAAAACTCGTTGTTCTGCAGCTTGGACTCTGTCCCGTCCTCAACGAACATGTTTATGCACTGCACATTGCTGTCCGCAAGGCCATCGCTCACCTTAAGGCAGACCTCAGACCTTCCTGCATCAAGGCCCGTTACGGAGAGGGACCTGCCTGTTATTGTTGCCATTGCCTTCTGGGTATCACCCTGTGAGACTATTGAATGGGTTATTGCATCACTCTCCATGTCAGTGCCAAAGAAGCCCAGGTCAATGCTCCTGACCTGGCCGGGCTCAAGGCTCATGTCAGGGATGTTCCTCAGCTGCGGGGGCTGGTTTGGAACGGCGTGGGTTGCCTCTGGCGTGGAGACAGCTTCAAAGCCGTCCGTACATGTTACCCGGGTTGTAATAACTGCATCTGGCATTCCCGCCACAAGCGCAGAAGCCAATCCATTATCTATTTCCATATCTATGGTGCTGTTGTCCGCTGAAAGCGTGCAGGATATTGCCTGGCTATCGGCATCTGAAACCTTTACGAGGACTTCAAACGCGTGCTCACCAAGAACATCCCTGAATGCCTGCCCGGAGACGGCAGGCCCTGAGTTGACAAGCACCGTGGTGTCCATGATTCTTCCGTCTGCGTCTATGTATCGCAGGTGGAACGCTCCAGGGCTGCTGAACGCGACAGCGCTGTTATTTATCCTTATGCTGGGTATGCACCTGCTTGTCTCGTCAACGCAGAAGGTTGTGTCGCCTGATATGCTGACTGAAGATCCTGGCGCTAGTATGCCGCCCTGGTAATCATCAAATATGGCCGCTTCAGGCTCAACGCCAAATTCTATGTCCACGTTCTGGCTGTTGACCTGCTCATTGCCCAGCACATCCACGCAGCTTACATAGGCCCTTGTAAGGTTTGTTATCTTGTCCTTTGACGGGTCCACCTTCGTGAGGTTGCCAAGGTTGCAGTTGGCAAATTCCCCTGCAACGGCGCACTCATTCTCCAAAAGCGAGTAGCTCCTGTCCTTGTGGAACCTGTTGAGCAAGTCCTTGCCCCACCTGCACCTCATTCCAGGCTCCCCCTGGATGGCGGCAATGGTCTTGGAATCGTCCACAGCATCAACAAGGCCGGCCGTGTCTGAAGCAAGGGCAAATAGCCTTGTAGCAGGCGGCGCGGAGTCTGTCGTGTAGTTGCCGGATATGGAAAGGCTTGCCAGGCTCTTCCCGTCCGACAGGAATGCAAACCAGGTATGCAGCATATCATCCTTTTCGGCCGCGAATGAGCAGCCTGGGTTGAGCCTTTCAGTGGACTGGCAGTATGTGCCGCCTGAGCAGCCATTGATGCCACCAGCCTGGTTGGTCTTGCAGACATACAAGGTGAGCAGGTCGCCGTCAGGGTCAAACGCATTAGTCCTTATGCCCACCCTTTCACCGCCCTTTATCTCTTCCGCATTGTCAAACGCCCCTGACAGGGTGGGCCTCGTGTTCTGTGCAACCTTGGAGAGGCCTGAGGGCGTGGCGGGCGTGAGCCTGACAGTCTGGGTGTAGAAATACACGTCCCTGCCTGTCTTTACATTAAGGTATAATGAGTCAAACAGGTCAAATACCCTTGACGCCATGATGGCCGAATCACCCAGCCCATCCTCTGCATCCAGGCCGAGCACGTACCTGCCGCCTTCGGTATTATTGTATATTGATTTGTAGAGGCTACCTGTGCTGCTAACGTTCAGAAGCTGTGTTGAATTGTCTGGTTTTGTAAGCATTAACGCTACATTGTTTATATTATTATCCAGGTCTATTATCTCCGACCTGATGCTGACATTTTCCCCATAGCCCTGTATCTCTGGCGAGTCAAGGTATTGTATGCCAGGGCCTGCGTTCACATATATCTTCCTTGCACCCTGGTTGTTGGACTCGCTTGTCTCTATTATTGCATCATCCGCATCAGGGAAAACCACGAACTCGTAAAGGCCCGCAAGCTCGCTTGTGTCCCAGGAGACGCTCCACATGTCTGACGAGAACGGGTGCATTGTAAGCGTTTCCCTCTTGAATTCAGTCACAGCTCCTGTGGCAACGTTCCTTGCGTATACGGTGAAGTCAAAGCCCTCTGCAAACAGCTCGCCGGCGTTCCTCATTGTGAAGTTCAGGCGGACTGTCTCCCCCTGGTCAACCGTGTATGTGCACTCGCCCCTTGTCTGGTTGCCGCAGTCGCACAGGGACTGGTTTGCGAAACACGTGAGGTTGCCCTGTGACACCGCAAGCATGTGCGAGTAGTTGAGGTTTGTCACCTCAAGGTCTGTTGACCTGACAGGCACAAAGTGGTCAAGGGTTATGTCGGCATCTATGTTGAAACTGGCCGCCTTGAGCGTTATCAGGTTGCTTTCGCTCTTTGTGAATTCATTCCTGAGCACATTGCCCGCAACCGGCAGCCCGTTCACCCACATGTTTGACGTTCCTGTCCTGGATACCCTTATTTCCTGAACAGTGGAATCCACCCAAAGGTCTTTCCTGAAGTATATTGCCTTCTCATTGCCCGGGCCCACCTGGACAACGCCCCACTGCGTGTCATCAAGGAACTTGTTGCTCGCCTGGTCATCATTGAAATTGGAGCCCCTCAGCCAGTTCTTGTCATCCAGGAGCTCGTTCCAGACGCTGGACAGTTGCAGGCGCGTCTCATTGCTGACCGTGGCAGGTATGGCCAGGTCAACCTCCAGGTTCTTTGTCTCAAACGGAAGGACTGCCAGCGGTATTGACCTGAGGGTGACCTCGTTCCTGTTCCTGAAGTCCACGACGGATATCCTCATGGTGAAGTCAAGCCTCTTGTCATACTTGTTCTCCACCCTGATCCTTGCTGTCACATCTTCGCCGGGCAGGACAAAGAATGGTTCCCTGTCTGGTATTACAGCCCTCTCCCTCATGCCGAAGACCGTGAAGAAGACGTCCCTCTCGGGCTCTATCACAGTCCCGCCAGTCCTGACCTTGCCTGAGTATACCCTGCTGTCCGTGTCTGGTATTGATCCTATTGCGGATATTATGTTCTCCTGCGCCTGCTTCAGGCCGGAGGTTATGCTGATGGGCGACCAGCCAGGATAGCCTGAGCCCTGGAACTCGCCATTGAGGTAGACGTCCGTAGTGAATGACTGGTCTCCAAGCACCATCTCCGCCCTCGTGACATCCCTCGGCACGAAGAAGTGCTTCCTGTATTTGCTGTCCTCGCCGGTGGGCAGCGTGTCACCCCAGTGGTAGTCTCTCGTCCCCTCGGCAAGAATCTCCTGCTGCGTTGCCTCCCTGTTCCTGTTCCAGAGCCTGTCGGGGAAGGAGAAAACCCTCTCCACCTGCACTGCAAGCCTTGACCTGAGCGGGACATCGCTGGGTATTATCACGCGGAAGGAGAGGTTGATGCTTGACTGCGGCGGTATTGTCCTCGGCGTGGTGTCGGTCTTAAGGTCCACCTTCTTGTTCTGCGGCGTGACAAGGGTCACTTTTATCACGTCCACCGTGGCAGGGTCGTCATCATTATTGGTGACGGTGAAGTTGACGGCCTCCTCGAACTGCCTCCTCAGCAGGCCGTTTTCCCCTATCCCTGTTATGTCCAGCTGGAAGGCCTCCGGTATGGGTTCCACTGTGGTGTTCTGGATGTAATCAACCGTCACTGAATCATAGAACGTGATGTCAAACTGCCTGTGGGGCCCTAGGGAATACAGGTCAAACTGGCTGTTTCCCCCTACTTTCAGCTCGTCAAAGTTTGGCGTCCAGCCGAATTCTATGTCAGCGCATTCCGTAACCTGGCTTGTCTTGAGCTCCCCGTTGATCCAGCTCGTGACACCTGAGGGCGGCTCGGTGGCGCAGAACTGGCCGCAGCAGCAGTTCTGCTGCAGCTTGATCTTCTGCTCGGATTTTATCAGCGTCTTGGGTATCCATACAAGCTTCCTCAGGAAGGACTCCTCAAAGCCGCAGCCAAAGCCCTCATCGCAGACGATGCAGTTGATGCCATGCTGGAAGTCCTGGTCCCCCCACGGCCCGGGGTCGGTGAACAGCGTGACATTGGAGCTGTCATAAAGGCTTGACGCCGGCAGGTCAGAGGCAAAGCGCCTGCCGCCAAGGAAGCCCTCGTCGGACTGCTGGGGCCACAGCTCTGCTATGTTGGACCTGTCATATTCATTATCTCCCAATGTGTGCTTCTCCACTCCCTTGACAAGCAGCATTGCTTCCAGCGGGACGCCGTCAGGAATGTAAACCTTGTATTTCCTTGAGACTGTCTGGCCTGGCGGAAGGTTGAAGCCGTTGGTGTCGGTGAACAGGCTGATTATCCTTGCGCTGTCAAACGTCGGGACTGTTATGTTGACAGAGGCGTTCCCGACGGTCTTCTGCCCTGTCTCAGGGCCCTGGTCAAACAGCTCTATGGCTATCCTGTCTATGTTGAACGCCCTCCTGTTGTTGTTGGTCACGCTCACATCCACGTCCTCTACGTACCCGGGCTTCAGCTCCAGGCCGAACTTGTTGTCTATCTGCAGCTGTATGGCAGGCTTATCCGGCTTCACTATGTCATAATCCATCCTGAGTATGTTGGTGAACCTCCTGATTTCCCCCGAGCCCACTATCGTGTTTGTCTCGTTCGGCACGAGGTTGTATATCGGGCACCAGTTCTGCACGCAATTGAAGACGCGGGACATTGTGCCGTTGAAGAACACCCTGTAGGAGCCCTTGTATTCAAACGTGGTGTTCGGGTCCACGAACAGGTCAAAGGTGTTCCCGCCGAGCTGCGGCCTGTTTATGAATATTGGCGCTCCCTTGGAGCCGCTTATCAGTGTATTCTCCCCGCAGCCAGCCTCACCCAGCTCGTAGAAGTATGAGGGGTTGACGTTCTCCTGCTTGCTGGCGCGGACTCCCAGCAGCGCGCCATCAGGCATGTCCTGCGGCACGTCTATGTCATATTCCAGCTCTATTGCGGACTGGCTTCCTATCCTCTTGCCTTTCAATATGATGTCAAGGGTATCGCACCTGGTGCCTGACCGCCTCAGGACCTGCGCGTCCTTGGGGCCATCCAGGAACAGCTGGGTAATCTTATTGCCATTGGATCCGTTGAAAGCGGAAAGCTCCACCCTGCCTATGTCAACCTGCTTCCTTGCGAAATTGATTACCTGCACATTGACAGGCTCAAAGTAACCCTTCCTCAACTGTATGTGCGTGAAGTTGTTGGATCCGAACACAAGGTCCAGGTCGGCGTCAGCGTCCAGGTCAGCAAGGGCTGGCCTGTAGTCAAGCCTGCCTGGTATGGACAGGTTGAATCCTGTCATGTTCCATGCAGGATCAGTTGAATTGCCAATGTTTTGCAGCGTTATTATGCCGCTCCCGCTTCCAACCATTGCATCAAAGTCGCCGTCCCCATCAAGGTCCTTTATGTCAGGCGCTGCATTGGAGCCGAGGCCTATGCCTGTAAGGTTGAAGCCATTTGGGGCCCAGTCGGGGGCTGCCAGGGTTCCTGTGTTTTCATAGCCCATAAGGTTCCCGAACTGGTTGCCAATAATAAGATCCAGATCAGCGTCCCCGTCCAGGTCGGCGAACCTGGGGATTGCACGGAATGTCTCCGCCACTTTTGAAAGGTTGAAGCCGAATTCTGCCCAGGAACCCTTGACTATGAATTCATTCTGGCCCGTGCCCGGGTTAAAGACATTTTGCCCTACAAATACCCTCTTGTAGGCCCTAAGCTTGCCGTGCGTATCTCCTACAACCAGGTCTGCAAGCGTGTCCCCGTCCAGGTCTGCAAATTCAGGTGCTGAGCGGGCACCAACGTCAAGCGTGGAGACGGCTATTGTCTGGCGGTTTACCCCTCCTACATTGATGATGGGAAGCTCTGAAGTTGTCCAGTCAATATCAAGCCAGTCCTCAGGTTCCCAGGCAGGGGCTGAATTGGTTCCTGTGTTCCTGAAGCTCTCAAGCTTGCCATCCAGCGAGCCGATTACAACGTCCAGGTCGCCATCCCTGTCGTAATCCACAAATTCCGGTATTGCGTCATATTCCATGCTGAAACCTTCAAGGGCCCATGCCGTTGGCGTGAAGGCGCCGCCCGCGTCCTGGTAGGAAGCCAGGAAATTGATGTTGTGCTCCCTTGAAAGGACGTTAAGCTCAAACGGCCCCTGCGCTATCACCTCAGAAGACACATTGTTGTTGCTTTCGTCCTCATGCGTTATCACATTGCTGGAATCAGCCGCTATCCTGACGCTGTGGGCCAGCTGGCTGGAGCGCGGCATCTCAAACAGGAACGTCATGGGCTGGCCCTGGTGGGCAAGCAGGGATATTGTCCTGGTCTCCATCAGCACGCCGTCCAGGTAGAAGCTCACGTTGAAGGGCTCTGTCCTTATGTCACCGCCATTGCTTATGGTTGAGCTTACCGATACTATGTCCCTCTCCGCAGGGAAATTAGGCGCTGTTGTTATGCCGCCTGCCGCTATCTCTTTCCACCTGAATACAGTGCTATGCCTGTTGTTCGCCTCGGACACCTCATTGGCTGCAGAGCCTTCCAGTATGAGGCCTGATGCCTGGACTGACGGCATCGCTGACAGGTTAGCGCCAGGCCCCGCCTCGGCGTGCAGCAGGCTTGACGGGAAGAACTGGCCTGTCAGGTTGAAGCCGCCATCCGCGGTCACGTTAAGGATGTCACCCACCGTCATTATGTCTGTGACCCCGTCAGCCAGCCTGTCAAAGGACTCTGACTGCGTAACCACCCTTGAGGTGATGTCAAATGCCGTCTGCTCAAATACCGTAGTGGTCCTTGTCACGGTGAGCCTGAATATGCCAGGATAGAACTGGAACAAGTCAGCGCCCGCGCCTACGTTGAATGACAGGGGCGGCGTTATTGTAAGCGTATTTGCGCCAACATTTATACCCGTAATCGCGTGGAACGTCTCCCCTTCTATCCTTATTGTATCATTCACTGCCAGGCCTGCCACTGAATTCACAGCCAGCGCAGTGGAGCCGCCTGCGTGGAACTGCCTCAGCTCTGTCCTGAAGACATCCCTGTTGGTGATGCTTGCGGACATCTCATTACCTGCTATGCCTGGCGTGTTGGAAACGAATGCAAGGCCATCGCTGGACATTACCCTGGCAGTGGATTCGCTGTCATTCCTTCCGTAATCTATGTAATAGTCAATCCTGTGGTCGCCAGGCGTTATCGCATCCCAGTCTACCGCTGCGATAAGCACGCCCGAAGCTGTGTGGTTTATTAGTGACCTGCCCGCAAACCTCTCCACTATCACAGAATCATTGTTGTCCAGGAATATGACGCTGTCATAACCGTTTATGTCATGGCCGCCATCGTTCATCTCCTCAAAGAACAGCCTTATAACATTGTCAGAGGGGTTGTCAATGCCTATCCCCTTGGTGAACTTGGTGCAGAAAGACCCGTAGCCATAGTCAAACTTCAGGTCCTCCTGGCTCGGTAGGACCTCAAATGCCGCGAACATGGCGCTGTTTGCAAGGTTTGTGTCCCCTGAAGCGACATCTGATACGACAGTGGAGATATTGTAGCCCCCCTGAGAACGGGACTTAGAGTCAGCAAGCGTATGCTGGAATGTGAATATTGTGCCCTCTCCCGGATTCACGTTGCCCATGTTAGTGTTGGGGTTGATGAATCCATCGCACAGGCCGGCATTGAAATCCGGGCTTGCCGGTGTGCAGTTTATCCTGGTGTCTATTGGCGCTACGCCATCGCATCCCCTTCCCTGGAAAGTGAATTCGCTGAGCGTGGAGCTATAAGAGTTGTCTGCGCCCACATTACTGATATTGGTCCTTATTTGTATGACCTCACCTTCTGTGAATACAGTCTTCCTGTTGCCGTTCAGATCTGTGAAGAAGATCTCCTCATTGCTCAGGTCAGTAGGCGGGAAGGTTGCGATGGTGTTGGATAGGACATTGTTGGTGTAATCGGTCTCCAGGTCGTCCAGCAGCGGGTTCACTATGGCTGTCACATTGGCGATTCCGCCTACCACGGCCGGCAGGGTGAACCCGACTGACACGGAAGCCGTGCCAAAGGCGCCAATGTTGAATGTGGTGTAGCTCCTGCAGTTTTGCGGGCAGCCGAATATGACCGGGTTCCCATCTACCAGCAGCTGTATCTTCACGCCATTAATTGCAATATTATTAAGGTTCCTTATAGTGACCCTGGCTGCTGCGCCTTCGCCCGGAACAGGCGGGAAGGAGAAGCCCTCAAAGGTTATGGCGGTTGGCGTGAAATCCGGCACTACAACGAAGTTGTCGGTGAAGTCCCTGTCTGTCTTTATCTTTGTCGGGTTTATGTTCCTGCTGTTGGCTGTGATGTCATTCATGTTGGAGACATCATCGCTAAGGAGGAAGCTTGTCCTCGGCGTGTTGAAATCCCCGAGCAGCGTGTAGTTGATGCTGGTGACGGCTGATATGTCTGTTGCGGAGTTCGGGATCACCTTGTATCTCATCTTAAAACTCTCCCTTGGATTGAGCAGGTCCAGGCTGTCAAACACCTGCATGACCTCGGTCATGTTGAACTCCCTGGGGCTGATCCCCGCCTCCCCAGTGTAGCCCCGGAAACTGCATCCTAGGTGGGGGAAGCCGCAGCCACCGCTGGTGCAGGTCTGCTTGCATATCTGGTTGGGGAACTGGAAGAAGTATGCGTTCCTCGTGTTGCCGCTGTCCGTGGGCGTCTCAAGGAAGAAGATGTCGGCATAGAATATCTGCTCGCAGAAGAAATCCAGGCAGATCGGGTAGCCTCCCCTGATGAAGTCCGTGTCATTCCCCCAGAACTCCGTGACGTTAAGGCTGTCCATCTCCCTTGACCAGGGGTCCTGTATTGTGGTGAAGACCTCTACCGGCCTCCTTGGAGGGCTAGGCAATGGCACGGAAGACTTGCTTATCCTCAGGCTGTTCATCACAAAGGTCAGGTCTCCGTTGTCGCCGCCAGCTATCAGGTCAATGTCGTTGTCCCTGTCGTAATCGCCTGATGTCAGCCCGAATGCATTGGGCACGTTTGCAACTATGAAGGGGTTGGTGACCAGCCCTCCCTCCCTGGAGAAGAACATCCTTATGTTGCCGTCAAAGCTGAGCGTGAACAGGTCAAGCTTGCCTGAGTAATCCACGTCTGCCGTGGTCAGGCCATGTGCAAAGGCGCCTACGTCAGTGAACACGAAGCCGTTGTATTTCCCTTCCTCAAACACCAGCCTCTCCACCTGGCCGAGCCTGTCACCCACCATTATGTCCACCTGGCCGTCAAGGTCATAATCCCCAGTGGTTATGCCGAATGGGAGGTCCCTGGTAGTGATCGTCTGGTTGAACACCATTGACTCGTTGGTGACGCCGGGGGCGGTCATGTTGTTGGCATATATATTCACCTGGCCCAGCTGTGTCCCGACTACGACATCAAATATATTGTCGTTGTTGAAATCTGAAACCGCAAGACCGTATGCCCAGTCATCAAGGTCCAGCAGCGTTATGTTGTTCACGAACACGCCCTGGCTGTTGTTGTAGAATTGCACCTTCCCGCTCTCTGTCCCGACCAGCAGGTCAGGATATCCGTCCCTCTCAAAGTCTGCCGAGGCCATGCCCCATGCCGTTTCGCCTATGTCATCTATCAATACCTGGGTGAAGTTGACGTTCTTCGTCTTGTTGTTGTTCGTGTAGAATATCCCATTGTTCTTGTACATGACTATCCTGCCCGTGTCGGTCCCTGCAACGAAGTCAATCTTCATGTCATTCTGGAAGTCGTTGCTCGTAAGGCCCCTGACCCTCTCACCGGGTATCGGTTCCAGCGGCCTCGGGCTGAAGAACAGCAGGTCCGGTATCTGCTCCGGCACGAACTTCTTGGTAAGGAATGTGGCGTTCAATATGTTGTTGGACCTGTCCGGGTCTGCCGGCAGGTTGAGCGTGTTGGCCTCTGCAAACACTGTCCTGTTGCCCAGCTGGCCTGCCGTCTGCCAGTTCACAGAGACATTCACCAGCCCGCCGGCAGGCACGGTGATGTCCTTGAAGTCTATCCTGTTATCTATGTCCACGGAATCCCTGTAGAAGCTTATCCTCACCCCGCTTGCATCAAACTGGTTCAGGCCCTGTATTGTTGCGGTGACATTGACCACCTGGCCTTCAAACACCGGAGCAGGTGGGTTGAAGTGCATGGCAACAACGGCAAGGTCAGGCCCGTCAATGAATATGCCTGCTGACGCATTGTTGTTCAGGTAGCTTGACTCAAAGGTGCCGGAGGACCTCTCTATATTGACAACCACTGTCTTGTTCCCTGCAAATCCTGTTGTATCCCAGGCTATGCTTGCGTTCTCCTCGCCGGTTATGTTAAGCGAATCCCTTCCCACTTCAATCCCGTCCGCAGTGAAGGACACATTCACGCCATTTGCGAACTTGCCTCCTGTGTTTCTTATGAGCGCAGTCACATTGACCGGGGATCCTGTTATTGTTGTGGCTGGTGGCTCAAATGTTATGTCCTGGGCGCTTACAGTCAGGTCAGGCCCTGGGAGGACAGTCAGGTTTGTCAAGGAGGATATGACATTGCCAGCCTGGTCTGTCGCCGTAATGTTAGCCGTGAATGTGCCTGCGTTTGGCGGACCTTTGAAAGTGGCTGTAAAGATGTCACCCGAGCCTGATAGCACTATGGATGAATTGAAGGGCAAGGAAGCCGACACGGATTTGACGGCTATGTCATCCGTTGCATTCACCCTTACCAATATGATGTCATTGGTGAATGCATTCTCAAATTCTATCATGTTTATGGCAGGCAGAGACTGGTCTATTACAAAGCTCCCTTCCATGCTTGCAGTATTGCCTGCAGAGTCAGCAGCGCTTATGCCGATGGAGAATGCGCTTGTGATAGAGCCGTTTGACCTGAACCTGTAAGCTCCGCTCCTCCTGCCCCTCGGGTCTGTCGCGAGGGTGAACCTGCTGTCATTTATGCCGAAGGAGGAGATGTTGCTGAAGCCCGCGTCCACCGTCCCGAATATCTCGGCCTCCGGCTTCGTGACAAATGCGCCGCCCACGGCGAAGTTGTCTATCGTTATGTTAAGGCGCGTGTTGTCCACGACGAATATGTCTGAGAGCTTCCCTACGGCATGCACGCCGTCTGTTGTGGTTATGTTAACCCTGGTAAACCCGTCAAATACGGTTGTGTCCCACACAAGTTCAGAGGCATTGCCCGCATTTGCTATCTCCACCCATTCCCCCTGCAGGAAGTATTGGGCAGGGTTGTCCTCAAACCGCGGCGCAAATTCAGAAGGCTGCCAGTAGTACAGTGTGGAATCCACGGGGCCCTCATTATCGTTGTTAACGGAGAATTTTATGGTATTGTTCCCGCCCCACTGGGAGGTGCCGTTGGGCTGGAAGATGGTTATTATCGGCACATCATTTATCACGTCTATGAACTCCGACTGCTCCGGCGATGAGTTTGCGTTATTGTTCCTGTCTTTTGCTGATACGAAGAATGTTATGTTGTTGCCCTGCCTAAGGTCCCAGTCCACATCCGTCCTGTTAAGTGTTGCCCTGAATGTGTTCCCACCCAGGAAAGCCATGCTCCTGTTTCCTTGCATACCTGCAACACCAAAGAATAACCTGGCTGAGCTGGTGTCCACGCCCACTCCTACATCAAATATGTTCACAGTGAAGTCAACATTGGCTGAATTCTCCCTTATGTCAGCTGGTATAAGCGTTATGGTGGAGAACGTCGGAGCTATCTGGTCTAGTATCACAGATATTGATTCGTTGGCCTCGTTATTTGACCTGTCAAGATCCAGTCTGGCATTGTTTGGGTCAATCTGCGCTATTATTGTGTGGTTGCCGACAGCGGCCTTCCAGTTGACAGACGCATTGGCAGCAGAGCCAGCAGCTATGTTGATGCCGCTGTTGCCAATCAGCACGCTTGCATTGTCAAGGAAGAATGATACAGTCACGCCATTCACATCCACGCTGCCAAGGTTCCTCACTAGGGCCTTTATGGCAACAGTATCCGCCTCCAGCGGCGTGTCATCGGAGAAGGAGATGTCTCCAGGGAATATGGCCAGGTCTGTGTAGACGTTCAGGAACCTTGCAGAACTTATGCCATTGCCAATCCCATCGCTGCACCTCATCTGCCATGTCTTCCTCCCCTCTGAAATGCCTGTTGCAGTAATATTTGTCTCTACTGACTCATTTGCCTGCGTGGTGGAGAATATGGTGCTGCCTATCACTAAAGAGCACGTAAAGTTATCTTCTTCTACATCTTCAACTGCAAAGGTAAACGTCTGGTTTGGTATTGTCATATTAGTCTCATCAGGTGGCGCTATCAGAGTCACAACAGGCAGGTCATTCACGCTGTTCACGAATACAAAGAATGACGCCTGTGCTGTCAATCCGCCTGTGTCTATAGCCTCTACAAATATCTCCGAGGAGCCGAATTCATTTGGAGCGGGATCCGTGCAATTGACAAACCTGTCTCCTGCTATGGAGCATGATATCAGCGATGCATTGCTTTGTGACAGGATGGAGAAGTTGAGCTGGCTGCCGCTATCCTCCACATCAGAAGCGAAAGCGAACAGGTCAATCCAGTTGTCAGCGGGGTTCTGGTCCTCATTTATGGTCTGGTTGGGTATTGGTCCCAGCACAGGCTGGTCATTGACGGGCTCCACGATTACCCTGAACCCTCCAAACCCTTTTGTGGAGCCGTCAAATGCGGATATGGCTATGTCAGAGGACCCGAACTGGTTCGGCGCTGGCGTGGTGCAGTTTATGAAGCGGATGTCAAACAGGGAGCATGATATCAGGCCCGGGTTTGACTGCGCCTCTATTGCAAAGGCAAGGTCGGTCAGGTTCTGCTCCACGTCAGTGGTGAAGGCAAACAGGTCTATCGTGAAGTTCGGTTCCGTGTCCTCAAGGACGCTCTGGTTGGGGATGCCAGCAATGGCCGGCGGGTTGTTGGTTGTTATCGTAAGCGTGCTCACATTGGTGGCAAGCAGCTTGTCAAATGTCACGTTGACCTTGACAGGGTAGTCGCTTGGAGCGGCCGGGGCCCTGAACCTTATGTTGTAGCTGCCTGCCTGGTCTGTTATGGCAATGAAATCTGACAAGTCTGTCATGAATGGGGCCGGGTCCGCGGAGCCGCTTATGCCAAGCGAGCTGAACCTTATCCTCCCGTCTCCTCCTTTCCCGCCTGTCTCGCCCTCGCAGACATTAAGGAAGAAGGCATCCCCGCCCTTTGCCTTAACAGTATTGTTTGACAGCAGCCGCTCTTTTGCCACAAGATGTATGGAACCTCCGGAGCCGCCCCCGGTTGGGTGGAACGCCGGGTTGCTGTTGCCATCCTCCCCGTTGGACAGTACCTGCCCCTGGCTGGCATTGATAGTGCCGGCGAAGATGAATATTATGCCCCCTCCGCTGCCGCCCCTGGTCCCGGAGTAGTGGCTCTCCCCGCCTGCTGAACCAAGGAACATCCTGGAAAGATCAGGCGTGCCATATATCCCGCCTCCCTGGCCTTCGTCGTTCCCCCCATCCTCGCCCTTCAAGCCTAGGGTCCCATAGCCTCCGCCTCCTGATGGCGAATCTCCAGTGCAACCTACACAGGCATCAGGGCCCCCGCCCCCCCCTCCGCCGCCGTTGGACTGGTTGGATATAGCGCCTTCGCCGGTGAAGCTTTCGCCCTGGAGGCCTCCTGCCCGCGAGCAGGAGTTGGTGGGCCTCGTAAGGCTCCTGTAGCCCTTGCCAGAGGCATCAATTTTCCCGCCGGCGTTTATTTCCACCCTGCCGGTGGCCCTGAAGGCAACCACTCCTCCGGTTGTCCCGTCCCACGGCCTGGCGGTTATGCTGCCGGAATTGATTACCACGTCAGTGAACTGGGGCACCCTTATTATGTTTGCCCTGTCCGCACCGCCGGTGGAATAGCTGTTCTCAAGGGCCGTGTCAAATGTTATGATGTTGCCTAGTGCCGACCTCACTTTCTTGAACTCAAACACGCCGGCATCCTGGCCGCGAAGCTGGATGACCAGCACTTCATCGCCGGCAGCGAAGCCCACTGTGCTGCCGACAGCCGCGCTTGTGGACGTGTTTGGCGCATTGGACGCCAGGGAGGTGTACGTATTGACTATGAGGTTTGAGTTGATAGTGAGGTTGCCGTCAGACCCATCACCGAGTATCTGGAACTTCTTCAGGGGCGTGCCATTCAGGAAACCTGCCACCTCCACCCCTTCCACTGGCGTGCCATTGGAAAGCGTGACAAACCCTGAGACGTTTACAGGGAAGCTGATGAACGTGGTGGATGGCAGCAGCGCCTCTGATATGGACAGCTGGTCAACAAGGAATGTGTCGTTTGATTTTGCAATGTTCAGGTCGGCGTCCCTTGCCTCAACAAACGCGGCCCATATGCCTGTCTTGTTTACCAGGGCTGCCGGAGCCGTGAACAGGTTGCCGGCGCCGGCGCCATTGACCCTCTCCAGCACCGCAATGCCGTCAGGGTCAATCAGCGTGAAATTGACGAACAGCAGGTTGTTGTCCGGGTCGTCAACCCTTGCCTGCAGCGTAAGGTTGAAGGTCGTATTGGTGAACAGCCCAGGCAATGTCTTGATCTCCCTTATTATGGGATCCGTCTTGGTCTGGTAAGAGAACAGGGCGGAGCTGGCGCTGTTGTTTGCAGGGTCGGCTGCTGTCACGAAATATGTCACCGTCACTGGATTGACTGATGCGGGGATTACGCCTTCAAATATGCCTGACTGCCCGGTGCCCGAAAGCTGGACCATCGGGACGCTTATGAACGAGCCTGAGCCAGGCCTGAAGGAAAGGTTTATTGACGCTATGGCCGCATTGTCTGAAGCGATCGCCTGTATGGTGACGTTCTCTGTGGGCGTCACCTGCCCGCTCACCTGCGTCACGCTTGATATCACCGGCAGGTCGCCATCGGCTATGTAGGCTTGTTCAGAGGAATTAATTGCATTGCCTGACACGTCCTGCGCATTTATGAAGAATGTCACGCCAGTTGTAAAGCCGGGGGCCGGTATGACTGCCACTGAACCGAAGCCGGCGGCAAACAGCAGGGAGTTGGCCATCAGCACATCGCCGTCCGTGGCCGAGTTCCAGCTGCTTCCACCCACATCAGAGGACGGCGGCCAGAAGCCCAGGCCGACGACTCTCCCCTGGTTTATCCCCTTTGTCGCAACCAGTACCCTGCCGTCTCCCCAGTTGGCTACAGTGTCAGAGCCCGAAGTCGCCGCAGTGGCCGCAGCCCTGGAGCTCCCGGTTGATAAAGTGTTGAATCCCTTCAGTATCGGATGGCCTGGCTGCAATATGCTGACAGAGCTGCTGCCTCCTGCACTGCCGCTGCCTGGGGGGATTGTATAGTAATTGCCTGCGGCAAACCTCCCTTGCAGCTCAAGGCAGCCGCCATTGTATGAAAACACAGCCGTGACAACCCCTCCGCCATTGTCAACGTAATCCGCCAGGGCATTGCCCAGCTGGACCGAATTGGCATAGCAGTTATCGCTCCATGTTATTACAGCATCATAATCCTGCAGCTGCGACAGGGTAGGCGTGGATGAGCTGGCAGCCATGGTGTCAACGCTCCTTATGAAGCTGAACTGCAGCAGCTTGCTGCGCACATCGTCAAGAAGCCCCTGTGAATCTGCGCCAAGCACCAGGACGTCAATCTTCCTGCCTATTAAGGCGCTTGAAAGGTTTATGGGAACGCTGCTGAAGCTGCCATTGCCATGCCTGAAGAACAGCGACGCGTTCCCTACCCTTACATTGTCCTCAATGTCAGCGAACACTTCCACCGGCGCAGTGGCATTCGGGAACGGCGGGTCTATCCCTATGCCGGTTATGTTTGGCGGATCCCCGTCGGCGACAAAGCTTTTCATGGCTGTCGCTGTCTCAAAGCCGTGGTTGTCCTGGGCCGAAATGAAGTAGGAGACGTTCAGCGTGGCATTGAAGCCGGGTATTGTGGCGGAATACGCGCTACCGCTGCTGGACATGCTTATGCCGTCAAAGCAGCTCGCAAGGCTTGTGCACCTTCCCGCCGCCTGTATTTCGAACATGGCCTTCATCTCTGCTGCCGTCAGCGACCGGTTGAACACCATCGCCTCATCTATCATCCCACGGAAGCACCTGCCGGGGTCGTCAGTGCAGCCTATCCGTATTGGTCCCGGCTGCGTATTGGCAGGCACGCCGGCGGACAATGGCGACTCCTGCACGAATTCGCCATTCATGTAGAACTTCACTGTAGTTCCGCCTTCGTATGTTAGTGCGACCTGGGTCCACTTATTCAGCGGCGCTGACGGACCGGAAGTCTGGAACGCGTCATCGCACCAGAACGCCATTGACAGCTGGCCATTGCTCTTTATTGACAGGAGGGAGCCCTGGCCAGTGCATGAAATTGCCCCATAGGCGACTATCCCATTGTAAGTCGCGTCAGGGTAGGCCGTGGGATAAATCCATGCCGCCATAGTCCTCGGGCTGTTCCCCATGGGAAGGTCGGTTGCGCTGGCCCTCCTGACATAGTCATTTATCCCGTCAAGGCTGAATGCCTCACCCATTGCCCCTGCACCGAATCCTGCGCCGTTCTGCAGGAAACCCTGGTTGCTGCCAGCCACGTCATCGGCATTCCCTTCGGCAGGCCACCAGCTGGCAGGCTCCTGTGGGAAGCCTGTGCATACGTTTTCCGGGCTGCACTCGCTGAACCCGCCTGAATTAAACAGGGACTCTATTTCCACGGCGGACAATGCCCTGTCAAATACCATTGCGTCATCTACCTGGCCATTCAGGTTGGCGCCGCAGTAACTGCTTCCGCCTATCTGGAGCGTATTGCTGGATGCCAATGAGCCTGTCCTTGGACCGCTGTTGCGCAGGACGCCGTCAACATAGATGCTTGACGCTGTGCCATTGAAAGTACCGGCAACATGGTGCCATTGCCCATCATTTATCGCTATGTCGGCATCTAGCCACGGCCCCGCTCCTATCCAGAAGCCCGGCTTCCCTGCCCCCGCAACATTGTTCTCATTGAGCCACATTATGTAGCCCGAGCTTGCGCACCCGTTTGTCTTCACCAGGACGTTTGCCGAAGCCTTTGCGTCCAGCGTCTTTACCCATGCCGATACGGTTACTTCCGAGGATGGGTTAAGGTTTGGATTGCTGGGAACGTCCACCCTTCCGCTGATCCCGTCAAGGTTGAATGCCTCGCCTGATTTCCCTGCAGCGAAGCCCGCGCCGCCAACCAGCACCCCTCCATTGCCGCCAGCAACGTCAGCAGCAGCCCCGTCCGCCGGCCACCAGGCAATCAGGCCAGAAGGCGGCTGCACGCAGGATGCCTGGGAACAGGAAAGCTCGCGCTCCATGCTGAAGAACAGGGTCGCATTTGAGACGGCGAAATCATCCGTGATGCCAGCCATTATTGAGACGTCCTGGTTTAGGTTGGGGAATATTGGCGTCTGGGTGATGTTCTCTATGTCAGGGTGGGTTGTGGTGTCAAATGAGAAAGCCCCTGATCCTACTGTCGTGAAATCAAGATCGGTTATATTAACGAAATAGCCCACCATAGTTGTGGCATTAGTCGGGGGTATTGATGCCTTGTATGTTCCGTTCAGGCTGTTGCCAGAGACGCGCGCCATCTGCACGCTCTGCAGCTGGCCTCCGCCTGCCTGGAAGAAGAGCCTTGATTCAAATATGCCCGAATTGTCGCTTGCATTGGCCTCTACCGTGATGTTCCTCTCAGCGCTCTGGAAGCCGCTGATGTTTGTGATGCCTTCCAGCACAGGAGGCGTTATGTCAGCCACCCTGCCCGTCAGCGTAACGGTCAATACGCCCTCGTCAGGGTCGTTTGACCTGAACGTGATGTTTCCCGTAAGGTTCCTCGGGACCGAGGTGTCAACCTTCACTTCAAACGTCAGGTTTGAGCCTCCCGGGACACTAATTGCGTTTGCGGATACGGGCACTGAAACGCCAAGCACGTTACCTGCCGTGGTCCCGATGGTCTTATCAAGCGTGAATGTAGCGTTCCCGCTGTTCCTGTAATACCTGACGTCCCTGGTTGAGTAAGTTGTGATAACCAGATCCTCCAGGCCATCCGAGTCAAAGTCAAAATTGTCAGCAGCACCATGGTTATTGGTGTCAAACAATGGCGTGGGTCTCATTGTAAATGTCACGCCATTCCCTGCGCCCTTGTAAAAGTGGTATTCCCCATCCCCGCCGCCGTTGGCAATGATGTCCAGGTTACCGTCATTGTCAAAATCCGCCACCGTCACCCCATAGGGATCATTGGAGGACGCGGCTGTGTCAAACAGGAACGTCTGGTTGAACGTCCCATTGCCGCTGCCCAGATATGCTGTTATTGTCCCGCCGGCGTTTTCTGCATAGGCAAAATCCATCTTGCCATCCCCGTTCAGGTCTCCCGCGTCCTTGCCGCGGCCCGCGCTGCCCGGGGCATTAAGGGTTATGGTAGACCTTGTGAAGCCGCCAAGGCCATCCCCTGCGAACAAGTATAAATCGTTATTGTTTCCTGACACAACAAAGTCCAGCTTTCTATCAGTTGTGTAGTCGCCAACAGCAATATCCATCACCCAGGAGCTCATGCTGAAGCTTGTCCCTATCCTTGCGGGGGACTCAAAGGTATTATTGCCCCTGTTCCTGGCAATATACATGAAATTGTCGCCGGGGTTCCCGGTCACAAAATCCAGGTCCCCGTCCTCGTCAAAATCCCCTATGCCAGTCCCCCTGCTGTCAAAGCCAAAGGCCAGTATATTGACAAGCGGGCCAAAGGAGCCGTTGCCATTTATGCTGGAAAAGTAATGGTTCCCGGAATCATCGCTTGCGATTAGGTAGGCGCCTGATATTATTGACAGGTTGATGTTGGTGAATTCCAGGAAAGGCGGGATTGCAATGGTTGATTCAAGCGCGTGGTTGCCCCTGTTGGCCACAGTGAAGTTCTGCCTGACATCGCTTCCCGTGGCTATGGTGCCGAAATCAAGGCTGCCTGGCGTGACATCTATGTCAGGTATTAATATGCTGACAATGAATGCTTCTGATGTGTTCTGGTTTCCCGCAATGTCTGTTGCTGTTATCTGGAATGTGAAGTTTGACGTGGCGCCTGACAGGTCAACCGCAGCATAATAAGTGTTGTTTTGCGCGGGGCTCATGGCGGATGTAATGGAAGGGCCTCCTAAAGAGTAGTTTATGATGACCGATGCTATCCTGGAATCGTCCGTTGCTTGCGCCGTGATATTTATGATGTCATCCACAGATGGCATTGGCGGCGTGTGGGTTATGCTGAACAGGCTCGGGTTGGCTATATCACTTACGTCAAATGCCACAGGTATTCTTATCAACGGGTTTACAGGGTCGTTTGACGTTATAGTAATATTCCTTGTTGCATTTAACGGGATTGAAGTGTCGAATGTCAGCTCCACATCAACTGACTGGCCCGGCTGCACTACTACCCTCAGGCCTGCTGACAACGGGCCTGATATGCCCATCCTGTCACTGCTGCCAACAGGAACCCCTATTATCTGCCCCGGCTGGAATGTCCCGTCGCCGTTGCCTTGGAAGTA
>JACQIG010000085.1 GCA_016198605.1 Candidatus Aenigmatarchaeota archaeon
CTTATAATTTTGTTAGGTATAGTTATCGCTTATATTGGAAACTTGTGGGGCCTTGGATTAGTAATTATCGGCATTTTATTGGCCATTTTCGGGAGATAATAGTTTATCTACCACCCACCCCACCCGCAAAACCCGCAATTCTTGCCAGGGGCAGGCTCGCCGCCCTTGAGCACCTCGCAGGCCCCCCTGAAGACCTTCAGGGCGTTCTCTGTGGATGTGTGGATCTTCACTGGCTCGGCATGGAACTCTATATTGTGGCTGGCGTTGACCTTTCTGGGGGAATAATAGAGGAGGATGGCGAAGCCCGCGGGCTTCAGGCCGTTCTTTTCCAGCAGGAGGGAGTATATGTCCATCTGGTTCCTGTTGAATTCATGGGTGTCCTCCTTTATTGGCGAGCCGCGGGTCTTGAAGTCTATGGGGGCATAAAGGCCCTCTGTGGTGACAAAAAGGTCGTCTATGGCGCCTTTCAGTGTGATGCCGCAGGGGTCATGGAACTGCAGGCCCTGGAACTGGTCCCTCCATATGTCCAGCCTTTGGATATCGCCATAGAGGCTTCCTGAAAAGCCGTCCAGCTCAGGCGGCATGGTCTTTTTTGCCCTGTGGCCGTCAAAGTGCTCCTTCAGGACCCTGTCCATCCCTCCGGGAAGCGAAGGGAAAATGCCACGGGGCCTGGCAATACCTTTCACCTTGTCCAGCCAGAAGCACCTTGGGCATTCCAGGAAGAGCGCTATTGAGCTTGTGGGGGAGAGTGTGATCATGATATGGGATTGGAAGGTTGGCTTAAATAATGCATAGCGGCCGGCTCTGCGAACCTAATCCGGTAAAGTTTAGCTTTTCCTGCATTGATATTCAGCGCGACTGCCGCCAATACTGGAAAATGTCACGCCTTCAATTATATATGGATTCCTGGGTTAAAGTATTTATGATTTTTGAGAAATACGAAGGCGGGCCGCTGCTTGCCATATCCTATCTGGTAGCAGATGAAAAACCAAGGGAGGGGATAATAATAGACGCAGCCCAGGGCGCAGCAGAAGCATTATCAGAATTTGTCAATAAGAACAAATTAGAGATCCTCTATCTCATCAACACCCACGGCCACTGGGACCATATACAGGATAACAATGAGATCAAGAAAGCCTTTGGGTGCAGGATAGCCTGCCACAGGCTGGATGCGGAATGGCTTGAGAAGCCCAACGCATATTTTGCCCTTCCAATGAAGATAGAACCCTCCAAGCCGGACAAGCACCTTGAAGATAATGGAATACTAAAAATAGGCAATCTGGAATTCAGGATACTGCACACCCCGGGCCACACACAGGGCTCAATATGCCTTTATCTGGAGAGGCAGAAGATGCTCTTCACAGGGGACGTGCTGTTTGCCGGAACCTATGGAAGGGTGGATTTCCCTAAAAGCGACCCCAAGAAAATGAGGGAAACACTCAAAAGGCTTTCAATGCTGCCGCCAGAAACAAAAGTCTATCCGGGCCACGGGGGAAGCACTACAATAGGGGATGAAAAGTGGCTCATGCGTTTATGATTTTTTTGTGTTCACATCTCAGGGTTCCAGACAATTAGGCCTTCTTTCTTTGCTGCATATATAAGGGCATTATCGGAACATATAAACTCTTCTATTCCTTCCATGTTGGATAACGCAGTAAAGAGATGAACAGAATCGCCAAAAGCCAAGCTATGCCTCACAATATACTCTATTGAATTTAAGACAAGAGAAGAATCAATGTCAATTATAACCAAACCTTTGCTTTCCATTAGCTGCTTAAGATCTGAGATGAAAATTGAAAATAATTCCCTGAAATCTTCTCTTGACAGCAACTTCAGTCTTGCCCATTTATCAAAAACAGAAGTGGCTTCTGGAATAAGAATCACGGATGAGATCAGCACCTCATTTCCCTGCTTCGCCCTCCCAAGGATCTCTTTTATCCTATCAGACCCTTTCTCCGCATATTCTTCAGAGTAATATTTCACAAAAGCAGATGTGTCTATATACTTCATACATCATCTCTTATTTCTCTCACAGTCTGCGAAAGGGTTTTACCAGACCGTTTGCTGGCTTCGGCCACGTTTTTCCTTACCTTCTCTATGCTCGTTTCCTTCAGGCCGTATTTTAACGCCAGTTGCCTGATAGCGTCCCTTACCACTTCTGACTGCGACTTGTAAAGGCCCCTTTCCACCATCTCCTTTGTCATATGCTTTATCTCCTCCGTGACATCCGAACTCATTATTACCATGTAAATCTATTAGCGGGCTAATATATAAGGCCTAAATATGGCCATTCTCTATATGATCTAATACGATTTCCTGGTTCTTATCCCTATAGGCAGGGCACCAATTTTAACCCCCATGACAATCTCTAATAGTGATCCTCATAACAGGCTCCACTGGATTCATTGGCCAGTACGTCACGAGGCGCCTGCTCGCCGAAGGCTACAGCGTGAGGCTCCTCTGCAGGGACACCGGCATGGCCGGGGCGATGTTCCCCAGCGCAGAAGCAGTGAAGGGGGACGTCCTTGACGTTGAATCGCTCAGGGCCGCAATGAAGGGCGTCACCAAGGTGATACACCTTGCGGGTGTGGTCTCCTTCTCCCTCCCAAGGTACGAGCTTTTCCTAATCAATTATGGCGGGACCAGGAACGTGCTTGAGGCTTCAAAGAACGTGGACAAACTCCTCTTCTCCTCCTCCGTCTCGGTCTATGGGGACACGCCCTCCGTTGCGGACGAGTCGTTCCCCACAAACCCCAACACGGATTACGGCCTCTCCAAGCTTGAGGCCGAGAAGGCTGCCTTCTATTCAGGCATCCCGACCATTGCATACAGGATAGGGCCCGTATATGGCATCGGCAGCCCCGTATGGTCTGAAGTGCTCAGGTTCCTGGAGAAGAAATACCCGATACCGAATGTAAGGACAATGACAAACCTCGTGCACGTGTCTGACGTCTCCAGGGCCTTCCTCCTGGGACTCAACAAAGGGAAGCTCACAGGCATCTACAACATAACCGGGGAAAAGCCCCTGCCATTCCTGGATTTCGCAAGGCTGCTCTGCTACTACCTCCCCGTCAGGCCGAGGGTGCTGCCAGCTCCGCTGGTCATGCTCGTGGCCAGGCTCTTGGGGAAGCGCCGCTACTTCAACGCCCTCTGCATGAACAGGCTCTATGACTGTTCCAAGGCAAAGAGGGAGCTGGGCTTCTCAGAAGAGGCTGACTTGGACGGGGAGACGAGGAAGATGGTGGAGTGGTACAAAAGCCACAGGGCTGGAGTGACTAAATACGCAGGCGACATGGCATGACAGGTGAAATTGAAATCTCCCCTGAAGGACTGAAGAGGAAGCTGGACAACAGGGAGGACATCCTCCTGCTGGACGTCCGTGAGCAGTGGGAGGCAGGCATCTGCAGGCTGCCCAATTCAGTCCTGATCCCGGTAAGCTAACTCCACAAGGGCCTGGACAAGCTCGACAAGGCAAAGCAGACGGTTGTCTACTGCCACCATGGCAACAGGAGCTTCTATGCGGCCACCATGATGCAGAGGCACGACTTCAGCAATGTCCGCAGCCTGGGGGGGGGTGTGGAGACTTTTGGACGGAGAGGAGAGACAAATGTGTTGCGAGGTATTGACTGCAGGGCGAAAGCTTAAATTTCCATATGGTTAAGGTGATGAACATGGAAGAACCGGTTATCGCCTTTGTCAGAAGGGAGCAGCAATGTGGGCTGACAGGGGTAGAACTCTATATGGGTCCTTCAATTGAAGCGATAGCAAAGCTGAGTGACTTGAGGACAACGCGCTATGATGTGTCTGCCTCTGAGCCAAAAGTGTTGTCTATGAAGCTTGATGATATTGCTTACTCTATTGAAGGCTTTGATGAAAGCTTTCTTCGCATGGGTCTTAAGGAATATTCCAGGAACCCCTCCAATGCGGTCCTCCTCTATGCGGCAGGCGAGAAAAGCATGGCTGGTTTATTATCCCGCTGCACCCAATAATGCTTATGAACCCCGTTAACCACATAAAGATCCGCGTGAACAATTTCAGGAATGCGAAGGACTTCTACTCAAGCCTCTTCGGCTTCCTCGGGTGGACCAAGATACACGAGGAGTACAACGTTATAGGGTTCAGGAAGGGCGACGTCTCATTCTGGCTCCAGGAAGCAGACAGGGAGCTCAAGTGCGAGCACACGCTGGGTGAAACAGGCTACGACCACATAGCCTTCAACGTGGAGTCCCGTGAGCGCGTGGACATGCTGCACAAGTTCCTCCAGAAAGAGCAGGTCAAAATACTCATCCCGCCCAAGAAATACCCAAAATACCAGAAGGGGTATTATGCCATATTCTTCGCCGACCCTGACGGGCTAAAGCTTGAGGCCGTCTTCCTGCCGAAATGGAGGAAAGAGTAATCCTGGCTACAGCAGCGGCTCATTTGCGCAATCCACCAGCGGGTCAGTGCAGTCCACAAACTCCTGGTATAAAGGAATATCATCTGCGTATCTATCGTTGCTGCCGCTCCCTCCCCCTCCTCCTGTGCCCCCGGGCGTGTTAGGGCCCGTGCCAAGCAGCGGGTCCCAGCAGTAGCCGCCCTCCGGCCAAGCCAACGCATTCTTGCAGGCGTCAAATGCGTAATCACATCTGCTTACGCACTGGATGGTAGGGTCGCTGTCAAGGCATTTCGTAATGCACTGCCTATACTTCCCGTAGCAGCATTCGTTCATTATTATAGGATTAGGGTCATAGGTGCAGATATTTTTGCATTTGCTTGTCGCGTATCCGGTTTCGCTTGCCACAGGCCCTACAGACTGGCTCACGGAATAGATGCTGGCGGTGTTTATAATGGTCACGACAGCAAGAACAATCAAGGCCGCAAAAAGGAAGTTGGCCGCATCTTTTTTTCCCGCCATAACCTATATTGGTTTGGCATATATTTATTGTTATGGGAGTCACAGCAGCGGCTCATTTAAGCAATCCACCAGCGGGTCAGTGCAGTTCACATCGTGTACTTATAGGGGTTCCAACAGAAACTGCCGCCCTGCTCCAGGGCAAAAAAACAAGCCCTCCTATTGGCCTCGCACGTATCAAAGCATGGCTTGTCGCAGCCCTGTGGTGTGCATTTCTCAAAACACTTGTTACGCATTCAAAATACTTTTGCCCCTGCAGCACTTCTCCGTGCTGCACCACCCTGTCTTGCATTCTGTGCCTGGGCTGCCATCCAGGTAGCGGCCCGTAAGCGAATCGTAGTAGGCGAGGGTGGAGAGGGTATTCATTATTGAGACCAAGGCCAGCAGCGCAATCAGAATCATCAGCAGGTCATAGTCCCTGCTGCTTTTCCTTGCCTTGCATATTATTTATCCCGTTGCCCTAAAAAGCCAAATGACGGCACAAACCACTATCATGCTCATAAGATAAGTATTTAAGCTTTTACCTATCTGCTCAAAGACCGATATCTTTATAAAGCCC
>JACQIG010000081.1 GCA_016198605.1 Candidatus Aenigmatarchaeota archaeon
CATATAATCTATTACCCGGGGAGGGAGAGCGTGCAAGGTGCTGGTTTTTATGGCGCAGGAAACGGACATAGTGGAGATGATGGCCTCTGAATACTCCTGGGAGCAGATAATATACAAGATAATCTCCCTGGAGAATCTGGACCCCTGGAATGTGGACCTGAAGAAGCTCTCCGAAGGGTTCCTCAAATGCCTGGCGAAGATGAAGGAGCTGGACTTCAAGATCCCTGCCAAGTACATAATCATCGCATGCGTGCTGCTCAGGATGAAATCCGACGGGCTGCGCGTGCTGGACGTGCTTGCCGTGGAGGAGACTCCCAACGGCCACGAGGTGGTGCAGACCAGCAGCAACGGCCATGAGAAGCTTGATCTGGGCCCGCTGGAGCTGCCGATGAAGCGCCACCCGACAAGGAGGGTGATGGTGGCGGAACTGATAGCGTCCCTGAGGAAGGCCCTAAGGACCGAGGAGAGGAGGATAGTCAGGCACGCGAAGGCGCGCGGCCAGATCAATGTCACCGAAGAGGACATAGAGGAGAGGATAGCGCACCTCTACAGGAAGATTGACCTGCTGCTCCTGAAGCTGAAGGGCGAGGAGGTGCCGTTTTCCAAGCTTGTTAGCAAGTGGGAGAAGGCCGAGGTCGCGAACACGTTCCTGCCGCTGATATACCTATACCACGACGGCAAGGTTTCCTGCAAGCAGGAGGGCATTTTTGACGAGATTTTCATAAAGAAGAATGAAGAGCCGAAGGCTGCCAAACCTTCCATATCCCAAAAAATCAGGAATATAAAGATCATTAAAAAGTGATTCTTATGGAGCACAAGAAACTTCTTGAGGCCGCATTATTCGTGTCCCCTAGCCCCATGATGCTCAACGACCTGGGCAAACTGCTTGGCGTCAATTCACTTGGCTATGTAAAAGAGCTGCTTGGGGAGCTGCAGAAACAGTATGCGGAAACGGGCCTGGAGATTGTGAACACCCCCGAGGGCTACCAGATGCAGGTGAAGCCTGAGTTCCTTGGCAATGTGGGCCACCTGAACCCGCACTCTGACTTGTCTGAAGGGTGCAAGAGGACCCTCGCCCTTGTGCTTTACAAGGAGCCTGCGAAGCAGTCGGAGATAATCAAGCTGCAGGGCAACAAGGCCTACAATTATATCAAGGACCTGACAAGAAGAGGGCTTATCAAGGCCGAGAGGGAGGGCCATACCAAGATACTCAAGGTCACCCAGGAACTGGAGAGCTATTTCGGCGTGCCTAAGGAGAAGATTAAAGAGCAGCTGAAGGTGGAGGGTAATTAATTCTATTGAAACAATATTCAGTTATGGCGGAAAAATCTACATCAGAAAAATCCCTCTTCTGGGCAGACCAGCTGGCTGGGGAGATAATCGTCAGGGAAAAATATAGGTATCTTGATAAGAAAGCGCCCAAACTCAATAAGTTTGTAGTAAAGACATCAGCATCATTATCCGGCGTGTTGCACATCGGGAGATTGAGCGATACGATAAGGGGCGAAAGCGTATTCAGGGCGCTGGAGGATGCTGGCGCGAAGGCCGAGCTGATCTGGGTTGCGGAGCACATGGACCCGCTGAGGAAGGTGCCGAAGGGCGTGCCGCGTGAGTATATTGATTACATAGGCGTGCCTGTCACGGACGTGCCTGACCCGGAGGGGTGCCACAAATCTTATGCTGACCACCACGTGGCTGAATACTTCAAGGTGCTGGATGATTTCGTCAGCACGGGTATGAAGAAATACTCCATGAGGGAGGAATACAAGAGGGGGTCCTTCAGGGAGCAGGTAAAGAGTATACTGGAAAATGCAGGCACGATAATTGAGATACAGAACCGCTACAGGCAGAATAAGCTCGGGCCTGGCTGGAGCCCGTGGGCGCCCATCTGCGGGAACTGCAGGAAGATAATCACGCCAAGGGTAGCCGGGTTTGAGCGCGGGAAGGTTCACTATAAATGCGAAGATTACAAGTTTGAAGAGGCAGCAGCCAAAGGGTGTGGATATGAGGGGGAAAGCGACCCCCTCAAGGGCGAGGGCAAGCTGCTGTGGAAATCCGAGTGGGCGGCCCAGTGGGCGCACTGGCAGGTCGCCTCCGAAGGCGCAGGCAAGGAATACCAGGTCCCTGGGAGCGCCTTCTGGATAAACGCGGAGATAGTGGAGAAGGCGCTGGACTTCCCGTCGCCGTTCCCGATATTCTACGAGCACATAATGGTTGACGGCGAGAAGATGTCGGCGAGCAAGGGCAACATCGTCTACCCCAGGGACTGGCTGGCCGTGGCTGATGCAGAACTGCTCCGGTTCTTCTACAACAAGAAGCTGATGAAGACCAGGAGCTTCTCCTGGAAGGACCTGCCAAACCTGCATGATGACTATGACAGGCACGGGAAGGTGTATTTTGGCGACATAGAAATTGAAAACAGGAAGGAAAAAGACCACATGAAAAGGCTGTTTGAAATATCGCAGATGGGAAAGCCCAGGAAGAGGTTCACCATGCCGTTTGATTTTGCTGCCATGATAGGGCAGGTGATCCCTGAAACGAGGATAAATGAAAGGGTTCTTTCTATCCTGAAATCCACGGGGCATTTGGAAGGGAGGCTGGACAAGGAGGAGGAGAAATATCTTGAAACAAGGATGGGGCACGCAAGAACCTGGGCGGAGAAATACGCGCCGCCTGAGGCGAGAATTGCCGTGCAGGATAAGGTCAGCGATAAAATAAGGCATGGGCTTTCCGCAAAACAGAAGCAGTGCCTAAAGGAAATAATACCGCTGCTTGAGAAAGAAACAAACGAAAAGCAGCTGCATGACGCCTTCTGGGAGATAGCGAAGAAACATGACATAACCCCAAAAGAACTGTTCGCCGCCGCGTATATGGTCTTGTTGGGGGAGGAGAGGGGGCCAAGGTTAGCGCCGTTCATGCTTGCCGTGGGGAAGGAGAGGGTGATCAAGCTTCTTAAGGAATTATGATTATTAGAAATAGTTTTATATGGGACCGTGGTGTAGCTAGCTGCCTTCCTGTTCCGCAGGAAGGTTATGCCTTCACTGGTCTAGCATTGCAGCTTGGGGTGCTGCCGACCTGAGTTCAAAGCACCGCTTTTTTCAAGAAAAAGCGGTGGAGCAAAAAGGAGGCTGCTCATTTCGCTTCGCTCATTCGCCGCGCCTTCCATGAAAGGCGTAACCGAGTGAGGAGTCGCAATGACGAACGAGGTAGCCTTCTTTTTCGCTCAAGCCTTTTTCAAAAAGGCTTGTGAAAATCTCAGCGGTCCCATTATTTCATTCTTCCCCAAGGTTTATCTCCAGCGAGTCCTTGCCTTCCGGCTCTTCCTCCTGCCTGGCAGGAGCCGACCTGCGGCGCCTGTGCGCATGCTGCCTGGAGAAGGTGACATAGTCATTGATGAGCCATATCTCCCCCAGGCAGAAGAGGGCTATGCCTGGTATCAGCGAGATGAAGGGTATGAAGAGCTGGTCCCGGAATACCAGGAACATGTCAAGGCCGCCGAGCATCAGCGCGAGGCCTATTATCACGTAGGCGAAGTTCTTCTCCGGGAAGCGCCTTAGGAGGAGGAAGGCCAGGCCGAATGGCACTATGAATGCGTGGCCGCTGAGGCCGAGGTAGATGAGCTCCACGGAGGGCGGGCAGCTGATCTCGGTGTAAGGCCCGATCGTGCTCTGCTCGAACAGGTCAAGGTCTACCAGCACTATCTTGCCTGATTCGCAGCCGAGCAGGTTGCCCACCGCCAGGTGGCCAAGTTCGTGCAGGCTGATGCTGGATATGAACAGGACAGTGTTGAGCAGGACTATGTAGGTTAGCAGGTACATTATTGGCTTCCATATGTTCACAGGCCTGCCGCCTGTGTCGCGCTCTATCAGCTCCAGCTTCGTTGGCCTCACGAAATGGTCAAAGAGGAGGCCGAAGCGGACAAAGTAGGTAAGGCTTATTGCCAGCAGGAGGTTGGGCACGAACCATACGTAGCTGGAGGGGTCAACGCCTGCCACGGTGAAAAGCGTGCTCACGAAGACCATTATCATGCCATAGAGGCCCGCGTTCTTTATGGGCCTCTGGGAGAACGCGAACAGGACGAAGAAGGATATGGCTGCAAGGTAGTAGGATATGAAATTGGTAAGCAGGAGTATTTTGGAAGGCGAGACTGCAAGCACAATGGCTATGGACAGCGTTATGACCACAAGGGCGTATTTCAGCTTCTTCAGGCCTGATATGACCGATATTATCACGGTCAATGCGACGGACCAGAAGAGTGTCTGGAAGACGCTTATCTCGTAGAGGAACCTTGCCTGCAGGCCGAAGGACACCATGAGGTTTACGAAGCCGAGGGCGAAGAAGGAAAAGCCAATGAGGAGGAAATGCAGGCTGTTGGTGAAATCGGCCTTCCTCTTCTGCTTGAATATCAGCGCGGTCAGGCCGAATATTATTATCTGCGTCACCGCCGGGAGAACTGGCGTGTTTGCCAGCAGGCTGTATGCCGCGTCTGCAAGGGCCATATGATATTATTTGCCTCGTATGGATATATTGCGAATCCGGCATTACCATGGTAATGCCCTATGATGCCAGGATTGGCCTGTGGCGGAATGTATATTGAACGGGCAAGAGGCCGCCGTCCCCTGACAATGTGGAAAATAATGCCACAGGTTTTAGAGCCTACCTGTGGTCCTCCAGCCTTTCCAGCCGCTTCTCCATGTTCCTCACCTTCTCCACCATCAGGCTTGTCTGCGTGTTTACCCTTTCCGTCCTCTTGATAAGCGTTCGCAAGTCGGCTGCCAGAGAGTTCACCTCAAATGAGAATGCCGAGAGGAACCTGTCCGCCTCGGCCTTGATGTGCTGCGGTATCACGGACTGCACTATCTCGTCC
>JACQIG010000082.1 GCA_016198605.1 Candidatus Aenigmatarchaeota archaeon
CCATCAGTAAGGCCGCCAGGAACATAGAGACCCTACCTGAGGATATCGAGAAGGCGTATGAGAGGGGGGGCACCAAAGCCCTGATGGAGATCCCGGGTGTAGGGGAAGGCATTGCCAAAAAAATTGAGGAATACCTCAAGAAGGGGGAGATAGCCGAATACGAGGAATTGAAGAGGGGCATGCCCAGGGGCGTGGATGAGCTCATGCTGGTTCCTGGCATGGGGCCGAAGAAGGCGATGAGGCTGCACAGGGAGCTGAAGGTTGATTCCATTGGGAAGCTGGAGAAGGCCGCCAGGGAGGGGAAGATAAGGAAGCTGGAAGGCTTTGGGGAGAAGAGCGAACAGGACATCCTGAGGGGGATTGATATTGTCAGGCGCGGGCAGGAGAGGATGCTGCTCGGGAGGGCGCTGCCGCTGGCATATGAGATTGTGGGGAAACTGAAGAAGTGCAGGGGCGTGGAGAATGTTGAGATTGCCGGCTCCTTGAGAAGGAGGAAGGAAACCATTGGGGACATAGACATACTGGCAATGTCCAACAGGCCTGAGAGAGTGATGGATTTCTTCACAAGCCTGCCTGATGTTGAATCTGTGCTGGCAAAAGGGGGCACCAAATCTTCTGTTATGCTGAAGGGAGGTGTCCAGTGTGATTTGCGCGTGCTGGAGCCGAAGGTCTACGGCGCAGCCCTCATGTATTTCACGGGGAGCAAGGACCATAATGTCGCGCTCAGGACAATTGCAATAGGCAGGGGAATGAAGCTTTCTGAATACGGGCTGTTTGATTCAAAAACCGGCAAGGTGATTGCGGCGAGGGCAGAGGAAGAAATATACAAGAGGCTTGGCCTCCCTTACCTTGAGCCTGAAACCAGGGAGAATACGGGCGAACTGGAAGCCGCAAGGAAAGGCAAGCTTCCGGATTTGATAAAATACAATTCCATAAAGGGGGACCTGCACATGCACACCGCCTGGTCCGACGGGCAGTACCCCACGGAGGAGATGGTTAAGGCTGCCATAAGGATGGGGTATGAATACATTGCGATAACAGACCACTCAAAATCAACTTATGTCGCGCATGGCCTGGACGAGAAGAGGCTGCTGCAGAGGCTTAAGGAAATTGATGCTATCCAGAAGAAATATTCCCAGATAAGAATCTTCAAGGGGGCGGAGATAGACATACTTGCCAATGGGTCGCTTGATTATTCCAACAAGACGCTGGAAATGCTGGATGTCGTGATCGGCTCCGTACATTCAGGGTTCAAGTCAGCAAGAGAGGAGATGACCAAGAGGATAATAAAAGCGATAGAAAATCCCCGCACCAATATAATAGCGCACCCTACAGGCAGGCTCATCGGGAAGCGCGACCCTTACCAGGTGGACATGGAAAAGGTCTTTGACGCCGCCAGGGCAAACAATGTATTGCTGGAGGTCAACGCATATCCGGAAAGGCTGGACCTGAAGGATTTGCACATCAGGGCGGCAATAGAGCACGGGTGCAGGCTGGTGATAAACACGGATTCCCACTCGATAGACCACTTAAGGTTCATGGAGCTGGGAATCGCGCAGGCCAGGCGCGGCTGGGCCGGGGAGAAGGATGTTGTGAATGCTTTATCTGTTAAAAAAATAGAAAGGATATTGGAGAAGCCATGAAACTAACCTTCAAGGCCATGGTGATCGTGAGGGCTGCGGGTGGCAAGGCGCAGTCAAAGATAGAGATCCCCAGATACATCTGGCAGGGGCATGAGATAATGAAAGGGGATGCGCTTTCCGTGGAGATACACGGCAGGACATTTGGGTCAAAGGTCAAGGGGACGGAATCCCAGAGGATTTTCACCATCCCGACTGAATTGAGAAGGGAATTGAGATTGCATGATAGCGAGATTGTGGAAGTGACGATTGAGGTCGCGGATTAGCAGGAGAGCAGTTTTTTATTTCATCTGTGTTAGCCGGAAAATAGTCTTATAAGCGGATTACCCCCTCTCCAGCCTCTTCGCGTATTTCTGCTTCTTGGGCTTGTGGTGGTCCTCAAGGCCGCCATACTCGCCTTCCATGTGGGATTCGCTCTGCACGTATGCGGTTGATTCAAGGGCGAAGTGGCCCCCATAAGAGCCGGCCTGCTCGGTGGCGCGCTGGTATTGGGAAAGGCCGGACCAGCCTTCCCCATCCTTTTTCTTCTTTTCATCCTGGGATTGTGCTAACCATGTCACCTGGAAGGATTGGGCGGCAGCATTGACAGAAATGTCAATCTCTATGTGGGAGCCGTGGCTCATGCTGGTCTGGAATGACCACAGTTTCCGGCCTTCCTGGTTGAGGGCATACAACCTGCAGTCATAGCATCCGAAGTAGACATTGCCTTCATGCAAGGCAGGCCTTGAGGCCATTATCGGGCCGTTGGTCTTGAAGTTCCATATGGGTTTTCCATCAGTGCCCAGCGCGTAAAGCTTGTCGTCATTCCCCCCGAAGTATACCCTCCTGCCTTCTATGGCCGCAGTGGAGTCTATCGCGTCTGTCGTGCCGAATTTCCAGAGGATTTTCCCCTCCAATGAAATGCAATAAAAATTATTGTCCAGGCAGCCGATGTATGCCCTTCCATTGCCCACCACGGGCGCGGCAAAGACGGGCCCGCCAAGCTGGCATTTCCATAACAGCTTCCCTGAGGCGCTGACGGCATAAAAGTTCCTGTCAAAGGCGCCGAAATACAGGACGCCCTCGTGCATCGCCATGTTGGTCACTATGTCGCCCGTGCCCATCTTCCACCCGAGCCTGCCAGAGGAGTCCACGCAATAGAGGTTCTTGTCCCAGGAGGCAAAGTATATCCTGCCGTCATGGAAAACTGGGCTTGTTGTTATCGGGGCTGCCGTCGCGAATTTCCATTTCAATGCCCCCTCGCTTGTCAGGCAATACAATATCCCTCCCTTTACTCCAAAATAAATCCTGTCATCAATTATTTCAGGGGTTGAGTATATCGGGCCTTTCCCGAAGAAGCTCCACAGGCTCTTGCCCTCGGGGGTGAGCGCATACATCCTTGCGTCATAGGAGCCTATGAAAATTGTGTCATTGTACACCCTCGGGGTTGAGCAGATGACGCTATTGGTTGCGAACCTCCACTTCTGCCTGCCGTCAAGGGAAAGCGCATAGAAGTTCTTGTCGCAGGCGCCAACAAATACCGTATTCCTGTGCACAACAGGCGACCCTATAATGCTCCCGCCGCCCTCCTGCACGTTCCATATCTGGCTGACCTTGTACTTGGCGGCCACCTCGCGGGCGCTGGCGAGCATGTTGTAGTGCTCTATGTCGTGCATTATTGACGTGTCCCTGGAGTGCTCTATGCCCACCCTGCCGAAGCCCTGGCCGAGCCTGAAGTATTCCGGCATGAGAATAGTTTGGATTCAGGGGTCTTTAAAATAAGCACTAACACATTCTCCAAGGGCCTACTGTTCTGGAGTAGGTGCCGTATCTTGAATGCCAGCCCTATAAGCCTCATGAAAAATATCCAGTTTATCGGGCTCTCTTCTTTCCAGATAGCCTTTTAATTTTCCATAATCCTTGGCAATGAATACTATTGCGTCTGCAATAAGCATGCCATATATTTCTTCCGTGGTGAGCCTTATCCCGTCAGAATAAAAATCAGCTTCGGTGTATGTGTGGGAGATTCTTGGGGGCCTTTCATCTAATTTCCTCCCGGCCTCTTCCCCGGATGTCCTAATGCTATCATACAGCTTCAGGCCTTTTTCTTCACCTTGCATTTCTAACATGGCCCTGCATCGCCCTGCAAGCATCGCCACCTCAATCATATCGGAATCATATGATTTTCTTTGCTCCATGGTATAACATTATTTGATAACGATATAAATCCTGCTGTGCTTTGAACTGGACGTGCAGGAAAGAATTTTACGCCCACTGCTCGGTCCTGACCTGCTCAGGCTTCGCGCCTTTGGCGGCAAGCAGCTTCTTGATATCGTCAACCATGGCGGGGTTCCCGCAGATGTAGAACTGGGTTTCATTTATGCCGTCAAAGCCTGCCGGTTCAATAAGCGTCTGCACGTAGCCATGGCGGCCCTTCCAGGAGGGGTCGTCCCTGCTTATCGTGGTGTGGATCTTGAAATTTGGATGGGATTTTACTATTGAAAGCAGCTCTTCCCTGTACAGGAACTGGTTGCTGTTCCTGAATCCATAATACAAGTCAAAGGGCTTCTCGTAGCCTATGGCCGCAAGGGTCCTTATCATGCCCATTATCGGGGCTATCCCTGAGCCAGTGGCGATGAACGCTATCCTCCCGGCACCCTGGTCAAGTATGAACCTGCCGTAGGGCCCTTTCACCAGCATGGGCACGCCCACGTTAATCGTGTCGCCCACGTGCTTTGAGAAGCCCGGCGTGCTCTTGATCGTCATGCAGAACTCCAGGTATTCCTTCTCCAGCGGGGTGGAGGCTATTGACATTGATGTCCATTTCAGCTTTGCCTTGTCCTGCCAGAGGGGGTAGTCCTCCATTGCCAGCATCACGAACTGGCCTGGCTGGAAATCAAATGGCTGGCCGTTAAGCTCAAGCCTCAGGATCTTGAACTCCACCTTCCCTAGGTCAAGGTAATCCTCTATGTAATTGCACTTCAGATTGAGCTCCCTTATGCCGTCCATAAGCCACTGATTATTTTAAGTGCGGACTAATATATTGTTATAGGGATCTGGTGCATCCATGCCTTACAAATATGACGTCATAGTGATTGGTGGCGGGTCGGGCCTCATCATCTCCTCCCAGGCATCGGCTGCCGGCATGAAGGTGGCGCTGATAGAGGAGGGGCCGCTGGGCGGGACATGCCTGAACAGGGGGTGCATACCCTCAAAGGCGCTGATACATTCTGCCGAGATTGCAGAAACCGTAAGGAACGCCGGCAGGTTTGGCATCAATGCAAAGGTGGCCTCGGTCAACTTCCCGCTTATCATGAGGAGGATGAGGGACGTTGTCAAGGACGGGAATCACCCGCTGGAAAAGGGCATCCGCGAGGACGGGAACATCACGCTTTACACGAAGAGGGCGAAGTTCATAGGCGAGAGGGAGCTGTGGGTCGGCGGGAAGTGGACCATAACAGCGGACAAGATAGTGATTGCCGCGGGGGCGAGGCCTTCCGTTCCCCAGATAGAGGGGCTTGGCAAAGCGAGGTATCTTGACAGCACTTCCGTGTTCAGCCTGAAGAAACAGCCGGAGTCAATTGCAATAATAGGCGGGGGCTACATAGCTTCCGAATTCGCGCATTTCTTCCATAGCATCGGGACAAAAGTAACGGTAATACAGAGGAACAAATATCTCGTGCCTGACGAGGACGCTGAAGTGAGGGAGCTGTTCACCAGGGTGGTGGCAAAGAAAATGAATGTCCTGCTTGAGCACAATACCGTGAAGGTAGCCAGGCAGGGAAGGAAGAAGGTGCTTTACGTAAAACATAAGTCAGGAAGAGGCCCCACAAAGAGGATAATGGCAGACGAAATTCTTGTCGCGACAGGCAGGACGCCGAATACGGACCTTCTGAACGTGCAGGCCTCCGGCGTGGAGACGAACGATGCCGGGTTCATAAAGGTGGACGATTACCTGCAGACCAGCCACCCCGGCATATGGGCATTCGGGGACATAATAGGCAGGGAGATGTTCAAACACACCGCCAATTACGAGGCGTTCCTGGTGTGGAACAACATGAGCGGTGAGAAGAAGGTCAAGGTGAACTTCTCCGCAAATCCGCATGCGGTCTTCACGTCACCCCAGATAGCCGGCGTTGGCCTGACGGAGGAGAGGGCGAAGGAGGAGGGGTATGATTTTGAGGTGATGAAATACCCCTACGGCAGGACGGGCAAGGGCGCCGCCATAGGCTATCCCGTGGGCTTCGCCAAGGCGATAGTGGAGAAGAAGACGGAAAGGATACTCGGGTTCCACATAATCGGGCCGCAGGCGGCGGACATAATACACGAGGTCATCGTGGCCATGAACTCGGGCATGGGGACCTTTGACCCCATCCTGAGGACAATACACATACACCCCACCCTGGCAGAGCTGATACCGAGGGTCTTCGGGGAGGGCGGGGAATAGCATTTAATGCTTATTCTGAACGTATTTGTATGACGACGATGCAGTGGAAATATTCAGAGGAAGGGTACATTGCCACCTGGGAATACGAAAGGCTGTATATAGTGGGCCTGCATGGATTGCTTGGCACACCCCTCGAATGGATTGGGGATTTATATGACGAGGGGGCGGTGGAGTTTGCTCCGGTTAAGAAGGAGCCCGGGAGGGACTTCCTTGCCGGCTTCTCTTACAGGCCGCCTGTGGATGTCACCCTGGTGAGGAAAAACAATGGCGATTCCTCAATCGTAGCCTGCGGCCTTGATAAGATGGAGTCTAAGAAACTGGTATCAGGCATTGCGCTGAAATCCGGCATGGCCTATCACAAGCCATCGAAAACCTTCAGGGAGGACATAGAGGAGTCGTTGATCATTGAAGCCCTGACTTATGAACTTTGCGGCAACATCTCTTGCCATGTTGAGAAGGATGTGGAGGATGTTTTTGGCGCCGTCAAATACGCACATTTCCTTGTGCATTATAGCGGTCTTGCAGAAGACGGGGCTTACAGGGCTGCAGGTAAAAGGTTTGGGATTCTCCACATCAACGATATAATGGCCAAGTAAGATATTTAATGACTGGATAGATATTCATATCATGCAGCATTTCAAGGTCCAGCATGACAAGGTGGGGCAGAAGTTCTACATTGCCCTTGGGGAAGACAAGGAGGCGCTGCTGGCGTATACGGAGGTCAATGACGTGATGGACCTCCACCACATGTTTGTCCCAGAGGAAGCAAGGGGGCAGGGGCTTGCGGAGCAGCTTGCCCTGGCGGCCTTTGAGTTCGCGAGGAAGAACCACATGAGGATAATACCCTCCTGCCCTTACATAAGGGACACGTTCCTGAAGGAGCACCCTGAATGCATGGACTTGGTCACACGTGATATCTAGGCTGGGAAAATGAAAAAGGATAAGACCCTGACAGAAGACGAGTTCTACAGGAGGATGGAGCCCTACGGATACGGCCAGCTCATGGAGAACAGGATGGAGGGCTACAGGAAGAAGATAAGGGAGATTATTGCTGTCGTCAGGGATGAGATCAAAGCGGGAGGCGGCTTCATGAGGCAGAAGGATTTCCTTGAGCGCGTGGTGGAGATAGCGGATTCCATGGGGATACCACCCCTTGTGTGCGGCAAGCTGTTGAAGGAGATGGGGTATTAGCTGCCGTCAAGCTTTATAGACAGCCTGGACCATGGCATCGGGATTGGCTCCTGCCTTTCCTCTTCCTCGTTGCGCGGCATTATGCCAATATCCAGCGGCAGCATCGGATATCCAACAGCAAGCGAGACTTCTATTTTCTGGCCTGCCGTGTACCTGGCGTGATTCCTGCTGGTTATGGGCTTGATTGATATGCTGTAAGCCTCACCCCTCCTGTCCATGATGGAGTAGTTCAACTCGCTACCTTCCGTCAGGCGTTTATATGAAGCCCTGTGGAGTTCAATTATCAGCTTGTCTCCGTCGTCTGTGACTCCCATCACTATAAATTGCGGATAAGAGATTTAAGCACTCACTTGTCCTGCCTTCCTATTCGTCACCCCTCAGGAACCTGCCACCCTTTGAGGCGCATTTTGGGCACATACCGTTTGAAAAGTGCTGCCCGCACACATGTGCGCCGCACATCATGCATGTGTTCAGCACCCCCGGCTTCCCGCAGAAAGAACACAGGCCTTTTATCATTCTTTATAATTACATGATATACTTATAATACAAAAAGCTGGGATGCCTGAGTGGTAAGCAGTCTGCCGACTTGCCTTGTTTGGCCCAAGTCGGCCCTTGGCACAAAAGGGCCAGCCTGGAGAGCTGGTGGTCCGAAAAAACAGAAGCAGGTATGAGCAAGCTTGTGATGCTGCTTCCGTTGCGGAAGGGCCGTCAGGGTTCGAGTCCCTGTCCCAGCGTCATTTCATGGAAGGCGTAACCGAACCACGAAGTGGTGAGGTAGCCTCCCTTTTGATCCACCACTTTTTGGAAAAGTGGTGTGTCCCAGCGTTGAGCTTTCATAGAG
>JACQIG010000083.1 GCA_016198605.1 Candidatus Aenigmatarchaeota archaeon
CACAATATCCTGTCTTATTCCACCAATGCTGCTATTTCTAATTGTAAGTTTAAAGGGGATTATGTGGGTGAGAGGGCAACAGGGACCCGCATCACAAACTCCAAGCTCATAGGAGAGAATGCATTCAGGGATTCACTGGATATAGTTGTTGAAGGCAGCGAAACATCGGCAAGCTTCGGCCGGAAATCAAGGTCACTAGTCTATAAGAACAGCGTATCAAAAGGAAAGCACTCATTAAGCCACATAAAGCACCTGAAGGTAATAAACAGTGAATTGAAGGAGCATGCGTCATTGTGTTCTTCGTCCGATATCATGGCCTTTTCGCCGTATATTTACTGTGTCAGAAATCCCAGGAGCGGCATCATCGTTGCTGGTCGAATAACGTATGTGGACATGAATCCTGATATTTTTGACCCTCCTGACGTAAAGATATTCGCAGTAGGAGTGGATTCTATCAAGAAATATAAAGGTTTTGATCGGCCAGAGATCGTCAAAATTAACCAGAGCGATATAGACGGCGAATGGACTTCTGACAATCTGGAAGAAAGAATGGCGCATATTTGCAGGAAACATGGGGTTGAGCATCCCAGATTTGGGCAACTTGCAGCTGCGGATTAGAAATCGCCTGCGTTCTTCAGCTCGCTTTAATAACTCTGCCGATAATTCTCTTGTATGCTCATGGACATGGCCAAGAAAATCCTGGAGGGGCGCTACGCATGCAACCACTGCCTTGGCAGGCAGTTCGCGCAGCTGCTCAGCGGCCTCACCAACGAGGAGAGGGGAAGGGCGATAAGGACAGCGCTGGCCATGGAGTACAAACTCAAGCCCTTCAGCATAGATGCGGCCAATTTCCACGGCTATGATTTCAGGACGAAGAAGACGGCGCCAGTGCAGCCCAAGAAATGCGCCGTCTGCGGTGACGTTTTTCTTGGCCTGGGCAAGCTTGGAAAAGAGGCCGTGGAAAAGCTCGGCCGGATAGATTACAGGACAATCATGGTTTCCACGAGGCTACCCGCAAGCCTGGTCTCCAGGGAGGAGGAGCTGTGGGAGGAGGTTGGCATAGAATGCTGCGAGCCGCTCAAATCAGAGCTGAACAGGGAGTTCGGCAAGCTGCTCCTGTCAATGTTGGAGGGCAAGGAGTTTGACGAGAAAACCCCCAACGTGATTGTGGTTTTGGACGTGGAAAAGGGCGGAACAAGGATTGAAATAAACCCCCTCTTCATCTTCGGCAAGTACAAGAAGCTGGTCCGCGGCATTCCCCAGACAAAATGGGAGATGTACAAGGAGACCGTGGAAGACATAATAGCGAGGCCCGTCATGAAATCCACGCGTGGCACGGAACATGCCATGCATGCCATGGGCAGGGAGGACATAGACGCGCGCTGCCTCGACTGGAGGCCCTTTGTCTTTGAGGTTTCCCATCCTGAAAAAAGGGATTTGGACCTCAAAAAAATAACAGAAGAAATAAACAGGACCAAAAAGGTGGAGGTCTCCGGCCTCAGGTTCTCGGACAAGCGGATGGCCGTGAGGATAAAATCCCTGCAGCCGGACAAGACCTACAGGGCGCTTGTCCGCTTTGACAAGCCCGTGGATGGCCTGTCGGCGCTCAGGAAGATAAAAATCATAAAACAGCAGACGCCAACGCGGGTCATGCACAGGCGCGCCGACAAGACGAGGACAAAAATTGTCAAAGCCATTGCCTGGAAAAGGATCTCACCGAAAAAATACGAATTCATAATAAAAGGGCAGGCAGGCCTCTACATCAAGGAACTCATCACCGGGGATGGCGGCAGGACAAGGCCTTCCGTGTCTGAAGTGCTTAACACGCCGGCAAAAGTGGCAGAGCTGGACGTGATAAGGATTCACGTCAGGAATTCCGAACTGAAGGAGTGAGCATGGAAGACCTCCACAAAACCTGGGGCCATAGGTGGCTGACGCCAAAGGCCAGGCCAACTAAATCAAGAATACACGGCCTTGGAGTAATGTGCATCAGGCGAATAAGGAAGGGCGAAACAATCTGCGTTTATGGGGGGATAATAATCCCTATCAAAGAAATCAGGAAATACCGCTCCATGATGGGTCACGCCGGCATACAAATAGATGACAAATTCTTTGTATGCCCTGCAACAAGGGAGGAATTAGGCAAAACAGGCATATTTAACCACTCCTGCGAGCCCAACATGGGCCTGAGCGGGCCAGTGATGTCCGTTGCCATAAGGGAGATACGTGCGGGAGAGGAGATAACGGGAGACTACGCATTCATGGAATCCTGCTTCAAGCCCTTCAGGTGCCTCTGCGGCTCCAGGAACTGTAGGAAAATAATAAGGCCCACAGACTGGAAGAAGCCTGAGATAAGGAAGAAGTACGGCAGGTATTTCTCGCCTTACCTGAAAAGGAAGCTAGGGAAAATCCAATAAGCATATAAATCAGCTAAGGATGTTAATGTACTATGTCGCGCTCGTCACACGGTTTCAGGCAGGGCACAAGGAGGAAGCTCAGGAAGAGCCCCAGGGACAAGTTCACCGTATCAGCCTTCATGAAGGACCTGAAGCCCAACGACAGGGTTGTGCTGAAGCCCAACCCGGCCTCCCAGAAGGGCATGCCATACCCTAAGTTCAAGGGAATGGTAGGTACTGTAAAAGAGGCGCGCGGCAGGGCCTATGTGGTGGAATTCATGGCCGGCAACAAGGCAAAGGCGATAACAGTAAGGCCGGAGCACCTTAAACAGCTGGCCGCGTGATTGCGGACAATGCTATTACGCATCAATACCAATATGGGGATACCATGGAAGTGACTGACGCGAAATTCGTGACCTACACTGAAGCGAAGAAGATACTGGAAGAGAAGGAAAAGGAGAAGGAGCTGGGCTACGAGCAGAAGAACGCCTTGGAGCACCTGAGGAAATTCGCGAAGATAGGGCCCAAGAAGGCAGAGGAAATGCATGAGGATCTCAGCAAGATAGGCAAACTCAAGGAGAAGCACATTGCCACCATAATAAACATGCTGCCGGAAGACAATGACGACCTCCGCGTACTTTTCTCCGGGGAGCTCGAACTCTCCACCGACGACAAGGCCAAGATAGCAGGCATAGTCAAGAAGTTTATTTAAAACACGGAATTAATTCTCAAGGTGAAAGGCTTATGGAAGAAAAGAAGCTCAGGAAGGACGAGCATGCATTCGTGCTTGATTTCCTTACGCAGGGACATTACGGCATGGAGCGGTCGCAGCCCGTGGCGCAGGTGCTCGGTGACGAATATTTCTCGCTGCTGGAAGTGATAGTCAGGGAAGGCGTCACGCTTAAGGTCGGCCAGAGGGTATACATAGGCGACGGCAAGAGGGACGAGGTGAAATACATAAGGGGCAGGATGGAGCTGAAGGAGCTTACTGTCGCGGCAAAGGAGGAGCTCGAGCCGCTGATAAGGGGCATAATAGAGGCCAAGCCCCAGAGGTTCGTTGACTTCTTCAGCAAGGCCGGCCAGATAACCATGAGGCTGCACCAGCTTGAGCTGCTGCCCGGGGTTGGCAAGAGGCACCTGTGGGCGATACTGGAACAGAGGAAGGAGAAGCCCTTTGAGTCCTTCGCCGACGTCAAGGCCAGGATACCCCTGTTGCCTGACCCGGAGAAGATAATAGTGAAGCGCATAATGGAGGAGATGGAAGACAAGGACAAATACAGGATATTCGTGCCCAAGTTTGAGAAGCACCAGGAACACAGGTCAGGGGATAGCGTGGACAGGTACGGCAGGATTGAGCGGAGGCATGCCTAGTTCTATAAATAAGCACTCACCACAACTATAACCAGGGGGGAATCAATGCTAGTCAAGGACGTAATGAACAAGGACGTGAAGACAATAGGCCCGGAGGCCACGGTAAGGGAGGCCGCCGAGGCCATGGACAGCTACGGCGTAAGCAACCTGGTTGTCGTCAGTGATTCAATGCTTTCAGGCATAATAACGGAAACGGACCTTGTGAGGAAGGTGCTTGCCGCCGGCCTTGACCCCGTGGAGGCGCGCGTAAAGGAGGTCATGACGAAGCAGGTGGTTTACGTAAGGCCCTCGCTTGGCATAAAGGAAGCCGCGGAGGTGATGGTCAGCAGGAAGATAAAGAGCCTGCCTGTGGTGGAGGAGGGCAGGCTGCTGGGCATTGTTACGGCATCCGACATATGCACGATAGAGCCCAAGATGGTGGAGACCGTAGGCAAGCTGTTCGTCCTTGGCAGCTCCCAGGAGCACGCCGCCGGCTGATTCTTCAGTGCTATTAATTTAAACTGCCACTATAATAGATAGCGCGGGCTCGTAGCTCAGCTTGGACAGCTCTGACCGCCTTTAGGTGGTAGTTAAGGCACATCGCCTTGGACTTGCTGGAGGATTAGAGCGCCGGTCTTATAAGGCCACCGAGCGTAAAAGCCGAAGGTCTTGGGTTCAAAGCGCAAAGGGGCCACGATAGATTGCTGGCTTGATCCAATTGACTAAAGCCAGAAACTGCATCGCCCCTTTACCGCCATATTCCCCATATAATACTGTTTGGATATTGCACGGGAGATAGGCCGGTAAGAGGGCGTGAAAGCGAAAGCTTCTGTGGCCCTCTTGCGGCGGAAGTCCCAACGAGCCCATTCATAGCTTTAGCTGCCATGAGGGCTAGAGTTCAAAATGGCCACGGCCGTACAGGGAAAATCTTTATAAACCCCCTCTTCCATACCCATATAGCTTATAGCTATCGCAAAGAGGTAAAGGAGTGATATATGCCAGCGCAATTAGCAAACCTGGGCGGACAGCCGATATTGATACTTCCTGAGGGGACCTTCAGGAGCAAGGGCAAGGATGCCCAGAGGAACAACATATCCGCGGCCAGAGCCGTGGCTGATGCCGTAAGGACCACGCTTGGGCCGAAAGGCATGGACAAGATGCTCGTTGACAGCCTTGGCGATGTCGTGATAACCAACGACGGCGCCACCATACTGCAGGAGATGCAGATAGAGCACCCTGCGGCCAAGATGATGGTTGAGGTTGCCAAGACCCAGGACAAATCCGTGGGGGACGGCACCACTACTGCCGTGGTGCTGGCAGGCGAGCTCCTCAAGAAGGCAGAGGACCTCCTGGACCAGGAGATACACCCCACAGTCATAACAAAGGGGTTCAGGATGGCCAAGGAGAAGGCGCTTGAGGTGCTGGAAAGGAACGCCAGGCCGGTTTCCATAAGCGAGGACAGGATTCTTGAGCAGATAGCCGAGACGGCAATGACAGGCAAGGCCGCCGAGCGCGCCTCCAAGGAGCTTTCAGGGATAGCGGTGAGGGCCATCAAGAAGGTAGCCGATGCCAATGACGGCAAGGTTGAAGTGGACGTTGACAATATAAAGATAGAGAAGAAGGAAGGCGGATCCATGAGCGACACCCAGCTGATAGAAGGCATACTCATAGACAAGGAAGTCGTGCACACGGCCATGCCGAAGAAGATCAAGGGAGCCAAGATAGCGCTGATAAGCTCCGCGCTTGAGGTGAAGGAGCTTGAGACCGATGCTAAGGTGTCCATAGACTCTCCCGAGAAGATGCAGGCCTTCCTTGAGGAAGAGGAGAAGATGCTGAAGAACATGGTGGACAAGATAGTGAAGTCCGGCGCGAATGTGGTCTTCTGCCAGAAGGGCATTGACGACACGGCGCAGCACTACCTTGCCAAGGCAGGCATCCTTGCCGCAAGGAGGGTGAAGAAATCCGACATGGACGCAATGGTGAGGGCCACGGGCGCCAGCACGATAAACAACATAAACGACCTGACAAAGGACGACTTGGGCTATGCGGGCCGCGTTGAGGAAAGGAAGGTCGCCGGCGAGCAGATGGTTTTCGTTGAGGAGTGCAAGACCCCTAAGGCTGTGACGATACTGATAAGGGGAGGGACGGAGCACGTGATAGCCGAGGTCGAGCGCGCCATGGAGGACGCTATTAAGGGCCTTGCCGCCGCCCTGGAATTAGGGAAGATAGTGCCCGGCGGAGGCTGCGCGGAATCCTCTGCGGCGAAGGAAATCAGGAAATACGCCGAAGGCTTCAAGGGCAGGGAGCAGCTCGCCATAATGGCCTTCGCTGACGCGCTTGAGGTTGTGCCAAGGAGCCTCGCGGAGAATGCGGGGCTTGACCCGATAGAGAGCCTTGCAAACCTCAGGGCCGAGCATGACAAGAAGGACAGCACATTCGGCCTTGACGTATTCACGGGCAAGGTGGTTGACATGGTGAAGATGGGCGTTGTTGAGCCGCTGAAGATAAAGCTCCAGGCTGTCAAGTCAGCCAGCGAGGCCACCGAGATGATACTGAGGATAGACGACATAATCTCCTCAAGCGGCAGCGAGAAGAGGGGCGGCGGCATGCCGCAAATGCCACCCGGCGGGCCGGGCGGCATGGAAGATTACTAGATAAGGAAAGAAGTTTCTCGATATAATAAAACCAGAATATCCGCTTAATATCACTGCTGCTGCTCGTACCCTTCCTGATAGCCTTCCTGCTGGTAGCCTGGGGTGCCATAGCCCCCTAGTGTCACTGCAAGCCTCTTGAGCCTCTTGTCAATCGTGTTCAGGCTTGTCAGCGTGGCCTGGCCTATCTCCAGGTTCTTCTTGTTCTGCTCCACAAACTCGTCTATCTTCTTGACGATCGGGTCAAAAGCCTCCTTGGGTATTGTGGCCTGGCCTCCCGGGGACTCCTCCACGGAAGACTTGAGTATCTCCACGAATTCCTTCATGTTCGTGACAAGGTCGTCAACCTTGCCGGGTATCCTTGACAGCTCGTCGCGCAGGTCCGCGTCAGCCTTTATGACATCATCAATTATCCTCTGGTTTGATTTTATCAGCTCTATTATCTGCTCTATCAGCCTCTGTGTCTCCGAAGAAGAAGCGGAAGATTCCATCCTCCCCAGCCTTTTTTCGAGGCGCCTCAGCGGCGTGGAGGGTATTATCTCATACTCCTCATCATCATATTCCTCTGCCATGTAATATTATTGCCGAATATTGTATATAAAGTTTGGACAGGGGCTTTCCCCCTGGATTTAAAAGGCACAGGAAAATGTTTATATAGGGGCTTGACAAAAATAATAAAGGATAGAAATGAAGAAAGACCTTACGGCGCAAGTGTTCTCTGCTGTAATCGCAGTCGTTCTTCTTATAACATTCTACATACTCCTGCTGTCAGACTTCGTCAGGGGGACGCAGGCAAATGTCACCCCGATGATACTGATAATAATAGCAATAATACTGCTGGCAATCTTCTCCGTGCTCCACAAGATGGAGTGCGGCTTTGAAATGCAGCAGATGGCGAAGCCACTGGCAGGGGGAAAGAAGAGTAAATAAAAACAGGAGGCAAAGGGAACAATGAAAGGAACAAGACACAAAAAGATGAAAGGGATCACGCCGATAATAGCGATAATAATACTCCTGCTGATAACCATAGCGCTCGCCGGAGCGGCATACACCTACCTGAACATCTACTTTCAGGGGTCCACGGCAAAATCCATATCACTTGTGGACATAACGTGCAATGGTGGGAGAGTCAGTGCCATAATAACTAACATAGGGACACAATCAGTGACACTAGGAACATGTGGCACAGGAGCAGCCGCAATATCAGGCTCATCAACCGTGTGCGGTGATGTGACAATCATAAAGTCAGCCGGAACGCCTACCAACAATGCAATGAGCGGTAACTTCACTGGTGCAACCAGCATCAACAGGGGATCAACGGCAACATTCACAGAAGGCGGCTGTGGCGCAGGCAACTTCTGCGACTACAGGTTAATAGCAGGGACAGCAGTGGGCGGCGCAAC
>JACQIG010000087.1 GCA_016198605.1 Candidatus Aenigmatarchaeota archaeon
ACGCCCAGGGATGAAATTAACATATACGGTAGGGATTGTGGGGGGTCATATAGGGCCTTAGTCCTTCTCAAATATCCCTCTCTATCGCGAACCTTATGAAGGAATGGAGCTTCTCCTTTGCCTCTGATGCGGGAAGCAGCGGGTCTGCGTCCTTCCATGTGCGCTCAACAAGCTCCCTTGCCTTGCCCTTTGCATATTCTATTGCATTGTATTTGGTGATTATGCCGATGGCTTCCCTTATCAGGCTGTTTTCCGTGGTGTGCATGTCTAGCAATTCCAGCAGGCGCTTCCTGTCCTGCTGGCTGGCGGCCTTCAGCGTGTGTATTACCGCAAGGCTGCGCTTGCCTTCTGTTATGTCGTCGCCGAACCCTTTGCCCTTTGTGAATTTTTCGCCTTCATCCCCCAGGCTGAGGAGGTCGTCCCTTATCTGGAATGCTATGCCCAGGTTCTCCCCTATCCTTCCGATCTTCTCCTCCTGTTCACGGCTGCCGCCGGAGAGGACAACGGCTAGCCTGGCAGCCATCCTGGCGAGGCAGCCGGTCTTGTAGGCGCACATCTGGAAATACTGGGCTTCTCTTATGCCGGAGGCTTTGCCCTTGTGCCAGTATATGTCCGTGGCCTGGCCGATGTGTATCCTTATCATCTCCTCGGCGTAGGCCTCGTAAGCGCGGATGAGCGTTTTTTCGTCAAAACGCTTCCTGTTCTTTACGAAGGCGAGGAGCGGGAGGAAATACATGATGCTGCCCGCGTTTATTGCCACGTCCTGGCCGAAGAGCCTATGGGTGCATGGCCTCCCCCTCCTCATTTCACCTTTGTCCTCTATGTCATCTATCATGATTGACCCTTCATGCGCAAGCTCGGGTATGATAACAAAGTCCTTCACCTTGTCAGGGTCGCCTCCAAGTGCCTCGGTTATGAGCAGGAACAGCGCGGGCCTCCAGCGCTTGCCCCCCCTGCCAAGGAAGTCCCAGATTGGCGTGGCCAGGGCCCCATTCAGCGCCTCAAGGTCGTATTCGTATGCCGCCTTGCCCATGGCCCACTCAAGGTATTTGATGTCAAGCCTCTTGGGGAAATACCTCATTATCTCGCCGTCTATCAGCCCCTTCTTCTCCTCGAGGAAACGCATTATGTCAGCCATAGGTGATAATGCCTGTTAAGCCTTAAAAGTTTTAAGGAGGCAAGACAATAATATGTACAATGCCACGGGACTCCAGCAAAAGCATGAGAAGCTATTTTAAGGGTAAAGTGTTGGTGCCTGCTGCCCTTTCAGGCCTGTTAACATTTACTTCTCCGGGCAATGCCCAGCCTCAGCCGCGATACGATCCGGCACACTACCAGGCAATACTGCAGGACCCGGAATTCAGGGGGGTTTTCAGGCAGACAAACTACTCAACAGCCGTAAATTATAACGACAGGAATTATACGGCCATGGCAATAACTTATACTGCCAGCAATGGCAGGACAAGGGAATCATGGCTTGTCTGGGACCAGGCCAGCGGCCGTGTTGTGACGGACGTGGAGGAGTATCTGAACGTGGCTCATTCAGCAAGCGTCAGGGAAAAGGTCCAGCTTGGCAGCGCCTTGTGGGAGATAAGCCAGTGGAAGGGCCAGTGCAGGAGGGTATACGATTCCATAAAGGTTCCCTCGGCAGTGATAGGTTCCCTACAATCAGTCATAGGTTTCCTGCCAAACCTGATAGGCGAGGCGATAATAACAAGGGATGACCCGACGGGGGAGGCAAAGAAGAAGCTGCCAACAAAATTCCTCAGGGACGTGAAAGAGGAGGTGAGGAAAATCCTGACTGAAAGGGTTCTGGACCCCAGGGAAATAAGGTCCAACAGGGTTTTTGAAGAAACAATGAGGTCGCTGCTTGAGGATTCCATCTACCAGCTGGACGAGGCGCTGTATTTAGGCAATGACATACGTGCCAGGGCAGAGAAGCAGAAGATAGATGATTTCGTTGAGGACGTCATTGATGGCACATCAACCTGCTATGGGGCTGTTGCCGGCCTGGCGAGCATATACGCCCAAGGAGATCCTGCACTGGGGTTTTTGGCTGATGTAATCATAAATCCCATGGTGGAAGAGTTCACAGGCGGCAGGGGAGGCAGCGAGAGCCTGATTGACTTCTATCCGGAACGCGTTAGGCATTTCTTCAGGAAGGTGGAAAAAGTCAGGGATGCGGGAGAAAAAAAGTGGGGCAAAGAGTCCCTGAGGGCGGACGCATACCTAACCGTGGATACTGTAAGGCGGGCAAGGGATACGCCTTGAACCAATATAAGCAGCCAAAAACAAGAATTTACAGGTATTTATGGCTCTACTAAGGGTGAAATCAGGGATTCCCGGGCTTGACGCAGTAATGCAGGGCGGGTTCATAACGAATTCGGTTAACCTGATATCAGGGGGTGCGGGCTCTGGGAAGACTATATTCTGCGCGCAGTACATCTGGTCTGGGCTTGAGAAGGGCGAGTCTGGCGTATTCATAACGCTGGAGGAGGACCCTCAGGACATAAGGGACGACGTTGAGCAGTTCGGGTGGGACTTCAGGCAGTATGAGAAGAAGGGGCTCTTCAAGCTCATCTACCACGACCCGGCGCAGATAAGCAACATAGGGCCGGTCATAATAGACGAGATAAAGACTGTGAAGGCCAAGAGGCTGGTGATAGACTCCACCACTGTGATGGGCCTCACGATAGACAACCTCTCCCAGATAAGGAAGAGGCTCTACGCGATAATCAATGCGATAAAGCGCTCTAGCTGCACGGCGCTCATAACCTCGGAGATACCAGAGCACACGAGGATGCTGTCCAGGTTCGGGGTGGAGGAATACGTGTCTGACTCGGTCATACTGCTCAACTACCTTAGCGTGGGCGAGGCCTTCAACAGGACGCTGCTGGTAAGGAAGATGAGGAGGACAAACCACGGCAAGGACATCTACCCTTTTGAGATAAGCAGCAAGGGCATTACGGTGAGGAAGGGGGAGCTTTAGACAAGGCCATTCTTTTCCATCCACTTCCATTCATCCAGGAACCAGGGAGTGAACTGGCCCGGGTTTTCTTTCAACATTTTCTTGATTTGACTTATAGCGAAAAACCGGCCCTGGACCACTTCATGGCTGTCCAGCTTGAATTCGCCGTCATATGTGGCCTTATAGAGCTCCACTAGCTCGTATTCCTTTGTCTTGCCCCCATGGTATACGTGTTTTTCTATTATTGCAGGCCTTATCCTTGTGACTTTGGATTTGATGCCAAGCTCCTCAGCCAGGCTGCGTGAGGCGGCCTCTTGGTACGTCTCCCCTGATTTCACGTGCTCAGAAGCGCTGAGGTCCCATGCCAGCGGGCATACGGGCCTATGGGCGCTGCGCTGCTGGAGGAACAGCTCACCCTTCCGGTTGAAGAGAAACACGTTTACAGACCTGTGGAGCAGGCCTTTTGAGATGGCAATGCTGCGCCTGGCTTGACTTATGATGTTATCATGCTTGTCCGCTATATCAATTATCTCGTCCTCGGAGGGCATATGGGTATATGGGAAGTGAGGTGTTATATTACTAGGCACGGGATAACTGAGAACCGTATAACGCCGTTATATAGCACCCAAAAGCTTAAATACTTTCACTACTAATAAGTAACTATGAAGCCCACAGGAAGCTTTAAAAAGCCCGAAATAACAGTGTTATTTAGATAGGGTCTAGCTTCAGCTATCGTGATTGTATGGCCAGCAAGAGAACAAAAATGAGCGGTAAAGCAGGCCTGATGGTGGCAGTTTCCACTACAGCTCTGATTATAGCCATGTTTGCATTCTCAATCAACACGGCAGGTGCCCTTACAGATCCCACCTCCACAGACGGCGGCGGGGAGAGGATACTGCTGCCGAGCAAGAAACGCGGTGGCGGCTCCCAGAGCTACACCTACTGCAGCTCAGGACCTGACTGCACTACAAAGCTGGCCAGCGGGGATTATGCCTATGTCTTCCTTAACGCGGATATAACCAACTGCCAGTTGACAAACGGCGCATGCATAACCTTGGGCAAGGACGGGCAGACGTTTGATGGGAATGGGCATTTTATTGACGGGCCAGGATCTGGAACTGGCGTGAAAATTGATGGGAAATCGAAGACGATTGTGAAGAACGTTGACGTTAAAGATTTTCATTTTGGCGTATATGCTATTAGGTCAAACAATGCACAAATTATAAATAATCATATTCATCGTAACATAAATGCCGGTAGTGGTGGCTTGGTA
>JACQIG010000084.1 GCA_016198605.1 Candidatus Aenigmatarchaeota archaeon
ACTATGCAGAGTATCAGGTATGGCATGTTTGGTGAAAATAACTTATGTTCCTTTAATGTCGGCGTCCTCACTCTGCGGCTCGCAGGAAGTCGGGGGCCCCTGCCTGCGCCCCGGCCTCCCCCAATGCCAAAGAGGCCTGCAATTGATCTCCAAAAGCCAGGCCTCCTATAACCCGCAGCCCCATGCCTTGTCTTCACGGCCCGCCTTCTTTCTTCCAGTTCCTCAATGGAAAGCCGCCTGGGCCTTTCCACTTCCCTCTCTTCCTCTTCCATTTTGAAACTTACGTCAACAAAGACGTCTGGCGTCAGAACTACGTTCTCGCGCACCTTGTCTTTAAATCCGGGGACCCTAGCAACGACTTTGTACGTCCTTGCGGGCATGCCGCCTATCTCATAATATCCATCCTGATCAGTAACAGCACTGAATCTAGTGCCAAGAACTATAACCCTCGCGCCCCCAATGCCCTCTTCCTCACCATCAACAATTCTATGTACTTGGCCACTTATCCCACCCAGTTTTGGGCTCCACACGCCTGCTTGAGTAGTTATGCCTCCTCGCCCCCCCCCGGCCGGTGGCTGCTGTTGCCTCCCTCTTGGGCCGCGCCCGTAAGCTTGCCTCACTTCGGCTGAAAGGTCCCTTAGGGCATTTTTTATCAGCTCCCTGTCAAGGTTTGGGTTATCGTTGCGCAGGGGGATGGCTATCTGGCTGTAAACAAGCCTCCTGGCCTGTGTTAGTGCAGTCTCACCGCCGGCAAGAAATTCCCGCACGAAGAAGTTCCTGATGTCATTGATTGAGATGCCCCATATGTCCGATACGCTGCTGTATGTGTTGCATGCCCGGCATCTATAACCAGATAACACTCCACTTGAAGTCTTCACTTCAGCAATATCGTCCCTGCCACAGGCCCTGCACGTCCCGACCAAGAATATCAACCCGATTATATTTTGTCCCAGAGCGTTAAAATAGCTGAAAAGGCAAGTGCGCCTGAAAATACACAACTGGCAATTGCTAGACTACCTAATCATTTGGATGTAATCTCTTATTTCTAGAATTGTGTCAGGCTATCTCTCAATGCCTATTATGGCAGTGGAGACCACGAAATCCCCCGTGCCTGAGAAGGTGACCTGGTTCTCCCCTATGGAGACGAAGGCTGCGGGGAACTCCCCCGTGTTCTCCCCTTGCGCCACCGAGGGTATGGTTACCTTGTTGTTGTTTATCGTGACCTCTATTGAGCCCGGCCTCTTGACTTCATCCACGGTGAGCCTGACCTTGCCCTTGAAGCCTGAATTGAGCTGGTCTATATGCTCCTGCGTGAGGTTGAAGCTCCTGGTCCTGGTGAGCTGGTTGGTGGAGAGGAATATCTCAAGCTTCGCCTCGGCCAGCTGTATGGGCCCCTGGGGCGCTGAGAAGGTTATCACGTTTGTCCCGGCCACTATTGGGACTGTCAGGAGGCTGAATTCTGCGGAGTCCTGCTGGGGCGGGGGCTTCTCGTATATCTTTATGCCATTGAAGAGTATCCTCATTGTCCTGTTCTCTTGCGCGTTAGCGAAGAAGCTTATTACTCCCCTGTTCAGGGCCTGCAGGTCCCTGCTGGAAAGCTCCACAGGCACTATCCTCTCTGGCCCGTATTCCACGTCCACCGTCAAATCCTGGAGCTGGTAGGCCGTGGAAGCCCAGAAGCGAAGCCCTGGATTCTCCGCCTTTATCTCAAGCGAGTTGGCGTTCCTCACCGAATCCTTCGGTATTGACACCTCGCGCAGGCCTTTGCCTATGGTGTCATCCAGCACCTTCCTGCCGTTCCAGGAGATTACCAAATCGCCATACTGGTTGGTGTCCTGGACGACGAACCTTATCCTCACCCTGTCAAGGGTGTCCTGGTATGCGGAAGGTATGTTGACAGGGAGAGTCTCCTTCCCTGAAGTGACGTAATTGGTGAATATGTCCGCGCTGGCGATCCTCTGCAGGGTTATGGTTTGCCTCTCCCCGAGGGTGAATGACCCCAGGTCGTCTGACCTGACCGGCACTTCAGTAGTGAAGCCTATCTCCCCCACCGAGAACTCCGCTATCGGCTCTATCTGGCCCTGGAACTGCACGCCTGAAATCAGGAAGGCCACCACTAATGCCATCACGCCTGCAATGAATACCCACACGAACTCGTCAACGCTTGGCATCAGCAGCTCCTTTAATATTTGCACCTTGCCTTATTTATCCCTTACAAGGCTCGAACAGGCCACAGTCAAATGCGCCGTCCACTCCCCGCAGGTTGAAATAAGCGCGCTCCCTTGTCAGTCTTGTGCCACCCAGGTGATACTCCACTGAAAATATGGTATATTCCATTCCGGGGACAAGCGGCCTGTCGGGAAGCATGGCCAGCGGGCGGTATACTACGCTGTCGCCGGGCCTCATTTGCGCTGCCTCCATAGGCTTTATGCGGTCCATAGTGGTTTTAATTATCCTTTGGTGGTGAGATTTATATACTATTGGCCGATTAGGCCCGCCGTACAGGAAGGCAAAGCTTTTTATATATAATTAGATTTTTCCTCCATTATCAATAAAAACA
>JACQIG010000086.1 GCA_016198605.1 Candidatus Aenigmatarchaeota archaeon
CTGAGCTTCCGAGCGGGTTCCTTACGCTCAGCTCCAAGTCATATGAAGAGCCTGAAGTATGGGAGCCTTCAGGGTTGTCTGTCACCGTCACCGCCAGGTCAGACGCATCTATGAACGTCAGCACGGATGTGGAAGAGGACACAGGCGAGGACTCACCCTGCTCAAGGGCGCGGCCTATTATATTGTAGTTGCCCGCCGTCCCGGAGGTCACCACGAAATTGAAGGAAGTGCCGGAAGAGGATATCTCCTGGCTGTTGAACCTTCCGCTGGAAGGGTCTGTAATGGAAAGGCCGGTGGGCTGGTCCAGGTATACATCAGCGGTGGATGTGCCTGATACTGCGCTTACGGAAACGGTGATGGTTTTTGAGCTGCCCGTGGTAAGCGAGGAGGAGTCAAAGGATACGGTAGGCTGGTTCAGGCCGGTCGCGGCCGCAAGGGCAGGCAGGAACAGCATCGCCAGCACCAATGCAATGGGTACATTCATCTGCTGCTTCATATTACCTCACTATATGAACCTCGGCCTGTACTGCGCGAAGAACAGGTAGTCGTTCTCGGTTGATAGCGAGCCGTCAACCGTGGCCGTCACGCTGGCGAGGATCTCGTATCCCGTGAAGCTGCGCGGATCGGAAGGCACAGACCACGATCCCTCGGTGGGCCTCAGCAGGAACGTGGCGCAGCCGTTAGAATCATCGCTGTCTTGCTGGTTAGGGTCTGCAATGGTGGTGGCATTTGTGAGTGTCTGGCTGGAATTGGAGGAGTTGAATATGGACATTGCTTTGGTGGAAGGGGGCCCTTCCAGGAACTGGGTTGCGTTCGGGACAGACACATTCGCGCCTATTATCCTGGTCCCGTTGAAGTATTCCGCGCAAACCCTGACACCCACTTTTGTGGTGTTGGCCACCACTATGCCGGTGTTGTTCACTCCGGTGGCATTGTATTCAAAGAAGCCTCCAGATGTTGAATTTGTATCATTGTTGAACAGGCCCCTCTGGGTTATCCTGAATGACCTCACGGCAAGCTCTATCAGGTTGCTGAAGGTGGCGGCCTCCTGCCTGCCGCTGGAAAGGGTGATGTTCCAGAAAACCAGGTCAGTGGCAGCCGTGCTCTGGTTGATCGTTATGAAGCCCACCCCATTGCTGTCTGTGGTGCCCTGGGTCACGTTGTAATCAGTCCCCCTGAGCAGCCTCTGCCCGACGCCGTAACCTGCTATGGGCCTCCTGAAGGCATTCTGCACGCCTATTGTCGCCGCTGTTTGAGGAGTCCCGCCGCTGGTATTTGTGGCTAAGTAAAGGCCAATTGTTATGTTCTCGCCCTTCCTGAAGTCGCCCACGTTCTGCCTCCACGTGTTGAACGCGAACTGGGCCCTCATGAACCCTTCTGTCACGAGCGCATCGTATTGCGCGCTGCTGGTTGAGAAAATTCTTGGCGTGCAGCCATCTATGGAGGCTATGTATTCAGTCTGGCTGATGTTCTGGTTGGTCCTGAAGCAGCCGGTGACATTGGAGCCGTTGCCAATTGTGCCGTTGAGCTTGACGCAGACCGTGTTATACACGCCGGCAGTCGCGTTGTCCATGACAATGAGCTGCTGGTTTACATTGAACGGGTTCTGGAACATGCAGTATGAGCCAAAGCCTGTTATGCTTATGTTCTCGGCTGAAACGCCCCTTGAGCCAGTTTTGCTTGAGGCATTATAAGTTATGTTCAGGTATGTCAGATTCCATCTCATCATGTCACTGACATTGCTACCGGACACGTTTTCGCCCACATATTCAAAGATGTCAAAGCTATCGCAGAAGTTAAGCTGCGTATGGTACGCTGCAGTCGTGTTGATGGTAAGGTTTGACTGCGAGTTGCACTGCGATAGCGCCCTCCTGCTTCCCTTTGGCCCTGGCGGCTGCTGCATGAAGCTGAATATCAGGTCGAACTCGTCGGCGCGGAATGATGTAGGCGAGATTACGACAAACGCTGTGACGGGGGCAAACAGGCCGGTGAAGGCCGTGTCTGAAGTGTTGGAGGTGAACGTAATATCAAAGAAACCGTCCCCAGAGGACGTGTTGGCCGGTATGATGAAGGTCACGTTTGACATATTGAATCCCTGGCCGAAGCCGCTTGCGGGGCCATAAGTCATGTTCACCACGGAGCCGTTGACGTTCACGGCGCCGGATCCGATGGTTGTCTTGCTGAAGCCCCTCCCGAACTCAAACCTGTTTATGGTCACGTTGGTCACATTTGCGTTTGTTATGAAACTCTGCGTGACTACCTGGCTCGGGTTGTAGCTGCTCGGCTGCTGGCCCGAGAAGAACGGGAACACCATGAATGATATCACGTTGAACTCAGCCCCCGCAACGGTGCTGCAGCCGTATGTGCTGTCGCATATCTCCATGTCAAAGTCCTGGAACCCGCTGAGCCACCTGCTATTGGGCAGGGACGCTATGCTTGCCGGGCTTACGTTAATGGTGGCGCTGCCATTGGTGAGGGTCGCATTGAAGCCCAGGCCCTCCAGGTCTATGAACTTCTCCCCGCTGGAGGGATCAAATGCGAACATACCAGTAAGGGTGACGTTGCCTGACAGGTTTATGTTCGTGCCGCCGAGCTTGAGCTTCGCATTGGATATCGTGATTGTTATGTTGTCCCGCGGGCCTACGCCGAAATTGTTGGAGTTTTCCCCCGCACTTGAGGACCTTACGCTTGTTTCGGCGGCATAAACCACGCATTCAAGGAAGCCGGGAAGCGTGTCAGTCACGTTGCCTGACTGGACAGGCCAAAGCATAAGGTAGTCGCCGCTCAGCAGCCTTGTGTTGTTGACCGTGGTGAACATGCTTGACTGCAGGCTGGTGCAGTTTGCCCCGGTAAGGTCGGGTGTCAGCGTGACTGTTGCTATTGCGGGGGAGAATTCAGCTCCTTCGGTCCCCGAATTGCTCTGGCTCGCCCCAGGTGTGAAGGAGAAGCAGCCTGATATGTCGGTACCGGTGTCTTCGTGGATTATCTGCGGCGCGCTGGAACCCACCAGTACATTTGGCAGTGCCTGGAAGTCCTTGGGATCCACAACGAACGCCCTCAGGCTTATTTGAACTCCATTGCCGCAGAAGGTTTCCCCGCCAAAATCTCCTGGCCCGCCTCCTCCACCGCCTTCCCCGAATTCGGAAGGCGGCGAAATAAAGCCAAGTATGCTCTTTATGTAGAGGAACCCTATCCCTTCAAGCACCTCACCATTGGCAAGCGCGGCCCTCACGTTGACCAGGGTTGGTCCGGATATTGATGACGGTATCACAAGCGTTATCGTCCCGTCTGCCGAGTTATAGTTGAACTGCAGTCCTGTTGTTATCTGCGTGGTTGAGGAGCCGAAATTGAACTCCCCGGTGGGCGACAGCGAGGTTACATTGGCGGATGATATGTTGCCGGAGGAGAGCGTGGCCCTGCTTGTGACGTTCCTGACTGAAAGCTTCAGCGTCGTGTTGTCGCCGGGCTTGCTGATAGCGAAACCTATCTCCTGGCCGCTGAGGGCAATCGGCTCCACGGACAGCAGGAAGTTCTGCGTGGTGAAGAATCCTACGCCAGTGATGTTCTGTATGGAACCGGATGCATTGACCGGTATCGTGACGTTGACCCTGAAGGAGCCGGCGGTGGCGGACGTGTTGAATGTGAGGGAGCATATGCTGACACCGGAAAACTTTGTGGTGTTAGCCCTGGATTGTATTGTGGTATTGGCGACTGCAGTTCCGTTGACATTGGTCATGCTGTTCATTGTTATGCTGTTGCAGATGACGCCATCGCCCTGATTGGCAACGCCAAGGGCGGAGCCTGATGATATGTTGAATGTCCTCAGGTCAAAGCTCACGTTGCTGCCCGGCGGGACAGCCTTCTCGTTGCCGAAGAAGTCAAAGAAGAAGTCCCCTCCTTCCTTGTTCTCCGAGGATACGAGGTCTGCCCTGAAGTTGTCCACAACGAATGCTGTGCCTGACGTTTCGGTGGCAGAGCCGACTACTGCCGTCACCTCCACGGTATACGTGCCCTTGGTCGCAGTGGCAGTGAATGTGCCCTTGTAAGTCCCGGCGGACGTATTTGCCATTGATAGCGCGCTTGCGGCTGCTGTGCCGTTTGGGTATGTCACGTTGGCGCGCACGGTGGCACCAGTGACGGAATTACCTGAGGAATCCCTGAGCTTGGCCACTATGGAGACGCTTTCTCCAGTGCCGAACACTGGCTGGTCTTCCCCATCCGTCGTCTGCGTGAAAACAGAAACCGTGAACGCCCTTATCACGAACGTTATCGCCTCCGCGCCTGTGTCAATTATGTATGTGCCCGGGGTCGCGTTAGCGGGTATAGTGATGTTTAGCGTCATGACGCCGTTAGCGGTGGTCATGTTGCTGAGGCTGCTGCCCCAGCTTGGCGCCTCCCCGTTGGCTTCATATATTGTTATGTTGACGGATTCATTGGCTATAGTGCTGCCTGTGGTGTTCATCGCGGTAACCTGGAGCGTGACGTTTGTCCCGTTGAAGTAGGGCGGCTGGGAGCCCACGAAAGAGAAGGCGGCATCCTGGAAGTTGTCAACCTCTATGGGTATTGTCATGCTGCTGTAATTGGTGGTGATGGTCACGTTATACAGGCCGTCAAAAAGCGGCGCGTTTATCAGCGTGCTGTAGGAGCCGTTGGATGCGTTGACCAATGTCGTCGCCACGGAGGGGTTTGTTGAATTGCTTATCGTGATGTTGCAGGTGAAGTTGTATGTGTTGCCTGCCTGCGCAAGGAGGCCGGATATGTTCAGGGACTCGTTTGGCGCGGCAAAATCCGGAACCGTTGCCCTGATAAAGGTATCAGTGGAATCAAATGCGTAAATGGCCTGGATAGAAAACAATAGGGATAATGACAATGCTACTAGAGCCATTACAAGCCTAAGGTCCAACTCAACACACCTTTGTTTATATTGGATTGGATCATATATAAACTTTAAGGCATCAGTAATTCGCAAGCATTACGACTCCCAGGATGCCCAGCACTATCATGGCGCCCCCGCCAATAAGGCCCAGCGCCGATTTCCATGCAAGCGACCTTATGATATCCTTCTCCTGCCTGTCGGAGATGTAGAAAATCCCCTCGTTCTCGCCCTTCATTATAACAATTTTCTCACCAACCCTGCCGGATGTTTTTACTGGCGAACCTGAGGCCGTGCCCATCACGTACAGCATGTCCCCAGGCGCTATGTGCCATTCGGTGAACCTCATCTTCTTGTTTATTCCAAGAAATCCCTCATACGATTTCCCATGGTTCTTCATAAACGCCTTGACGCTTTCGGGAGGGTCCCTGCCCCAGCCTGATTCAAACTGCAGGTCAGGCGGGATGTCCACTTCAGCATCCTGCGGGATGATCAGGACGGAGCCTGTATTGTCCTTCAGGTAGAAGCTTTCCTGGCCCTTGCCGCTCAATATCGTCACCCAAACCGCGCTCTTCCCTGTCTGTCTCAGCTCCTCAATAGCATAGCGGTAATAAACGCAGGCTTCCCCTGTCAGCTCCGAGCGCAGGGCTTTTGCCGGCACCGCCTTGCCGTAAACCTCCACAAGCCCCATAGCAAGCGACCTTACCTTTGACGTCGGTATGTTCTCTATGAGCCGCTTCTGCCTGAGCCAGCGGAATCCCATGAAGAAAAGGAATATCCCCGCCACCAACGCAGCTGCAATATAAGACAGTATTTCAGGTTCAACTGGCATGAGATATAATTCACCTGCGGTAATAAATCCAAGTTCGAAAAAAGGCTTATGGAAACCGTAACGAGCGAGCGCAGCGAAGCGAGTAGGCTCCTTTTTTTTTTGCAAGCTTTTTTTGTAAAAAGCTTAATGGAAGGCGTAATGGAGAGAGGAGCCGCAGCGACGAACGACATAGCCTCCCTTTTTCGCTAGCCTTTTTGGGAAAAAGGCTACATGAACGACTTGGCGTCCTTTGACTTCTGGCTGACCCTTTCATGGAACTCCCTGGCCGCCTGCTCCATGGAGATGCCTTTTTGTGATGCCTTGGAGTTCCTTTTCCTTATCCTCACCAGCAGCGGATGGTTTACGGCCTCCCCCACTATTATCCCCGTGCCAACAGGGAGCGACGATATCTGCCTGAGCACGTCCCTTGTAAGGCCTTCAGAAGACTCGCCTATATGCTTCAGGTCATAGGGATTGGTTATCCTCAATATTATGTGCGTGTTGCACTGCGAGAGGGCTGTGGTGGACAATTGGATTGGCCTTTGGGATATGAGGCACAATGAAGCGTTGAATTTCCTCCCCTCCCTGGCGATGGTCGTGATTATCCCGCGGGAAAGCGCGATCTCCTTCCTCGCCTGCTCGGGCACGAACTGGTGCGCCTCCTCCACCACGAGCACGAAGGGCGGTATCACGCCGTTCTTCCTCGCGTTGAACAGCTTGCGGGCCAGGTAGCCGACAATCATCTGCTTTGCCTTTATGTCTATTATGTCCGACACGTCAATGACTGACAGCATGCCCTGCCTTGCAAGCTCGTCAAGCGCAGGATAGTCGCTGGCGCCGAAGAGCCCCGTCATCCTGAGTTCCTCAAGGGTTGATACCAGCACGTCCTTCGTTGCGGCCTTTATGTCATCGCTCTCGTCTATCGCGTCTATCAACTCGGCCATGCCATAATGCTTATTCTTCCTCTTCAGGCCTGACATCACCTTGGCGAGCTCGCGCCTTTGCGCCGCAGATATGTCAGGGGAGAACTCGGCTATGGCGTAGCTTGATATGTTGGGAAGGCCTATCTGCACCTCCCTTGAAGGGAAGACCCTGGCCCTCGCGCTGAACTTCCCGTCCTCCGCGAAGCTCGTGTATTCGCCGTGCGTGTCCACCACTATCACCGCTATGCCTTCCCCAGGCTCCCTGGAGAGCAGCTCCTCTATTATCACCGATGTGAGGAACGACTTTCCCGCCCCGCTGATGGCCAGTATGGCCAGGTGCTTCTGCAGCAGCCTTGTCATGTTAAGCCTTGCGCTTATGTCGTGGTGCGAGAGCTTCCCTATGTGCAGGCCGCTGTCGTCAAGCCCGAAGAACCTGGTTATTATGTCCGTCTCAGGCTCTGCCACCTTTGTCCCGGGGGACGGCGGGAATGAGGAATCAACGAACCCATTGCCGCCGAAGACGCCCAGCGCGCTGGCGTCGGCAACCAGGTATTCCCAGTCGTTCACGGGGAATATCTCGTCCATCCTTTTGCCCGAGGCCTCATATTCCTTCACGCTCTCTGGCCTCATGAAATACCTGTTGGTCTTGAGTATGTCAGCCACCCTGCCTATAAGCTTCCCGTCCTCGGTCTCCAGCTGCACGAACTGCCCGCGCCTCACCGTTGCGTCCCTGTTTATCACGAAGGAGAACCTCCTGGTGGATGGGCCCTCCAGCGTTGAGATGACAGTCCCGTATTCCTTTGGCATTAGCGACACCGTATATTATATATTGATAACAATATTAATCCTTCCGTCACATCAGGCGTATGAAGCTGAAATTCGTGGCCGGCGAGCCTGCCCTGATGCTGGGCAGCACGCTGGTCATATCCGACCTGCACATAGGCATCGAGCACGAGTATTTTGAGGCAGGGATAAGGATACCCTCCCAGACCGAGAAGCTGGTGAAGAGGCTGGACAATATCCTGGAAGCGGCAAAAGCCAAAAGGATGCTGATACTGGGCGATGTCAAGCACAAGATAACCGGCACTAGCTGGCAGGAGGAGAGGGACCTGCCTGCCTTCTTTTCCCACTTCTCAAAAAAAGTCAAAACAGAGATCGTGCTTGGGAATCATGATCCCCTGATAGAAAGGATATTGCCTAAAAATGTTGTTATTCATCCCACATCAGGGATGCTTATAGGCGATTATTATCTGTGCCACGGGCATGCGTGGCCGGGCGGGGGGTTTGAGAAGGCAAAATGTGTCCTGGCCGGCCACAACCAGCCCATGATAGAACTGAAAGACAGGCTAGGCTACAGGTGGGTGGAGCAGGTGTGGGTCAAGGCCAGGCTCAAGAAATCAAGCGGATTAAAGGCAAGGTTCCCCTCTATGGGTAAGCCGCCGAAGCTGATAATACTCCCGGCGTTCAATGAGCTCTCCGGCGGCGTCTGCGTAAACAGGGAGAAGGAGCTTATGGGGCCTGTGGCAAAGGCAGCCGACATGCGCAATGCGCGCATCTACCTGCTTGACGGGACCTATCTTGGCGAGCTCAGGCACTTGTGAGTCTGGAACTATAAATCCCGGCTCTAAGCAATATATAATATGCCCGCCAGTGATATCGCACACCCCAAGACGGAACGGTTACTTCTGCTTGTCCTCTACGTCCTCATCTTCGTCATGTTCTTCTCCATAGTCTATGCGAGCATTATATACCTCCTGCCCATCCTGGGCATAATCATACCCGTGTTCCTGGCAATAGCCGTGGCGCTGATAGTGTTCGCAAAGGTGAGGCTCAAGTTTGACCTGTTCAGCTGGCTCGTGTGGTTCATGAAGGCCTTCTTCAGGCCCATGAAAAAGAACAGGTCCTATGAGGCAGCGACGCAGCACCTTGTTGACATAATAGACATACTCCTTGTGAAATGGGTCGTGTCGCAGCTCATATGGATAGTTGTCGTCGTCTTCTTCAGGCTTGACAGGGTACTCGGCAGGTTCACGTTCTTCTTCACCTTCATCCCCTCAATAATACTGCTGGTGGTGGTCACTGCATGGCCCATGATAAAGGGGAGGGATAAGAAGTGAGCTGCTTTCTGGTAAGCTCGAATGCATAAATTACATGATCATCAATGTCTTCCGGTTTTCTTCTATGATTTTGTGGGCATAACTAGAATTTCATGCGCATCCTTAAGGAAGCGTCAAATCCGTTATCATTAAAATCATAGCCTAACCCGACCAGGAACTTCACCTTGTCTGATGTCTTCCCGAAATCAACGCTAACCCTGTCAACATCTATGCCATCCTCTTCCATGCTCCTGTCTCCAAGATCAGCCCCAATCCAGTAATAATCATTCAGGTAAGCCACGCTCTGCAGGTCTAATGAAGTAACGTCACCGTTCTCAGTCCTATCAAGCTGTATGCCGCCCCCCTTGATCCTCCATGCCACCGGCGGGACTATGTACCTGAGGGGATTGTCCCTTATTTTCACTGCTGCCGGGCTGAATACAGATCCGTCATGCAATAAGAACCACGAGTCCTCTTTGGTGAGGGAATAATATCCGTCTCTTGTGTCAAAGCCCAGTATAACCTGGTCTTTCCTGAAGTACCCCTCTTCAAAATCAGTTATGTTAAGATAACGTGCGGCGAATCCGGAATTGCTTGGCAGGGAGACGACAGATAACAGGTCGCCTTGTGACTTTCTTGTGCCCACAAAAATGCCAGGCTTTTCAAAATATTTCCATGCGCTGCCTTCAACCTCGCTTTTGTTTTCCGTCCCGCTCAAGTAATTATGAAGGTAATTAAGAGAAAAGCCATAGCCCTGCAGCCTGTTGTACATGACGCCTCCATGGAATACGCCTTCATCACCGATGCCTGCATCAATCAAGAATTTCTTTGGAAGCTCCTGGAAAACTTTTATTTCGCCGTCACTTCCCGCGCCGTTATCCGCTCCGTAAGCCAAGATCTCCATGCCCTTAAGCGGCTTCAGCGAAGCAGTGAAGATGGTCCTGGGCTTTGAACCTTCGCGTGAAATATTGTTCAGTCCTGCAGAAAAAACGCCGCCAGAGTAGATAAAATTGTTTTCAGTCTGCGGGGATTCCTCCCTTATTGAGGTATTCGTATAAAAATCAAACCTGTCCTGGCCACTGTTTGCATATGCCGGCGGCAGGCTGCATGACAATGCAAGCAGGCCAGCAGCCAATGCTGACCTTAAAGATTTGTAAATCCCGGCACCGCTGCGGTGTGGTTGGTCACTGTTTTCCATGGAACTAATAGCTCAGTTAGCTTTTTAAGCCTGTTTCTGATACTACTATAGAATAATAAACTTCACCCCTTCCAGAACACCCGCGTCCTTATGTAATTCCTCTCCGCATCCAGTATGTCCCTGAGGAGGTCGCTGCCCTTGTGGCCTTTTGAGAGCAGCCTGGCCGCGGTCCTGGGGCCGACGCCCCTGCCCGCCAGGGCCATTGCGGCGTCCCTGCCGTGGCTTATGTAGAGGCTTGCTGTGGTCTGCATCCACCCTATGTATTTCCCCTCCTCCTTTGGCATCTTCTTCTGCAGCAGGTGGTCGCGCATGAGGCGGCTTGCCTCCTCCGCATGCCTGTAAGGCACAATGCTTATCAGCCTTGCTTTGCACCTTTTGCACTCTGCCTTGTCGGGGATGTTCTCAACGGAGCACGCGCGCACAAGGGAGCCGCAGTTGGTGCACACCATGCCGAGTTTGGTGTCAAGCAGCCTCCTACTGAAGGCGTCAAATATCTCGCCCTCGGCCCGCCTGGTGGCTATTATCTCATATTTCCTTTTCAGCCCTGATTCTCCCATTGGAGATAAGCCTTGCACCATTCTGATTTTTATCCTGCCGTTCCTGATTTCCTCCAATATTTCACAGGCCCTGCCAACATCAAGCTTCTCCGTCATCACCTCGTTAAGCGCCTCATCAAAGGCCGGCGTGCCTGCGTAATTCTCCACTATCTTCTTTATGTAGGCCTTCCTGTAATCGGCGTCCTTTGACACTATCCCGAGCCTCTGCGCCACATGCATGAACCTCCACCTGAAAAGCTCCGTATCGGGCAGCGTGTGCCTGAGTATCCTGCCGACATCGCCGGGCTCCATCCCCTTCAGCGTATCAAGGACCGCCTTGAAATCATTCTTTTGCAGCCTCAGCATTATCCTGTAGGGGTCAGTCTGCAGCCCCACGGAGCCCAGCTTCCCTATAAGCAGGAATGACAGCACCCTACCTATGGTGTCATTCGCAAGCGAGCCCAGGCAGGAATGTATGACGGCCCAGTATTCCCCATCGGCGCTGTAATGCTCAACCAGCAGCTCATCTTTTTCCGGGACGGCGCCGAACTTCATCTGCTTGCTGACAAGGATGCACATCTTCCTTGCCGTGTCCGCTGTGATGGGATATTTTTCCGCGAGCATTTTCACTGCATTGCTTTTCCCATGCCCCTCAAGCAGGCCCTCTATCTCGCTCCTCAATTCCCCGACTGACTGCGCGACCTCAAAAGGCACAGGTATCAGCTCGCCTTCCCATGCCGGTATGGCCGCCTCCATCCCATGCAGGGGCTCCACGTAAACCCTGTCCTCGGTTGCGGATATCACCTTCCATGCCTGGCCCTTGCATATGAATGAAGTGCCCTGGGAGCCGTGCATCGCCACGAACTCGGCGTCCAGCGTCCCAACGGGCTTGTTGGTCACCATGTTTACTATGAGGTAATTCCTGATGTTCGGTATTGTGGTGAGGTTCTCGTAATAATACTGCCACGCGTATTTCCTCAGCTTCAGCCTGTACCCTTCCAGGTTTTCCGGCGCCTTTTCCGGGCGCTGCTCCCTTGCATCGCTGTTAATCCATATGAGCCTGAGCCTTTCAATCAAAAGGCACACGCCCCAGAATTCGTCCTCGCTCATGTCCCTGAATGGCCATGCCCCCTTAACCAGGCTGTAGATGCTGCCCAGGGAAGGCATGTAGCTGTCCAGGCCCATCCCTACCATCTGGTGCGCCAGCACGTCCCAAGCCTTTGGGTAGGTAAGCGTCTTCTCTATCCACCCCTGCATCGCAAGGCTTGCTATCGCCGTCGCCTCCAGGCAGTCGTCCGCATCAGTGGATATTATCGCGCCCTCTGAAACCCTCTCCAGGCTGTGCCCTGCCCTGCCTATCCTCTGGATGAGCTTTGACGCCTGCCTCGGGGACATGTACTGTATCACGAAGTCTATTGCCCCTATGTCTATCCCGAGCTCAAGGCTTGACGTGCATATCAGCGCCTTTATCTCTTCGCTCTTGAACCTCTCCTCGGCGTCGATCCTCACGTGCTTGGATAGCGAGGAGTGGTGTGTGTCCACGGGTAGCGCCGCATCAAGGCCCCTTATCCTGGAAGACAATATCTCCGCGAACTCCCTCGTGTTCGTGAACGCCAGCACGGATTTCTTCTCCATGATGAGCTGCCTTATCCTCCTCAGCCTCGCCGCCGTTGCCGGGCCTATGAATATCCTTTCGCCAAGGGCCTTGTCCTCCCTCACCGGTTTTGGGGATTCCACCTTCACCTTTATCCGCTTGCTCTCGCTCATGTTTATTATCTTCGCATCACCTTTGTGCAGGTTGAAGAATTCCAGCACCGCCTGCGGGGAGCCCACGGTGGCGGACAGCTCTATTATCTGCGGGCTACCGCCATTCCCGGCAACCAGGCCCTTGAGCCTCTCAAGCCCGACGGCAAGCTGCAGGCCGCGCTTGCTGGAGACAAGCTCATGCACCTCGTCTATCACCACATACCTGACGTTCTTCAGGTGCTCCCTCATGAGCCTGGCGGTGAGTATTGCCTGCAGCGTCTCCGGCGTGACTATCAGCATATCCGGCGGGTCTTCCTTCTGCATTCGCCTCTCGTATGCCGAGGTGTCGCCGTGCCTGACGCTGACCTCAAAGTCAAGGTGGTTCGCCCACCACATTATCCTCTTCAATATGTCCCTGTTGAGGCTCCTCAGCGGCGTTATATACAATATGGCCACCGGCTTGTGCTGCCGCTTCATCAGGAAATTGAAAAGCGGCAGGAGCGCCGACTCGGTCTTGCCGGAGCCTGTCTCTGATATCACCAGGGCGTTGCTCCCGCTGAGTATGGCTGGCACCACCTGCTCCTGTATGGGCGTGGGCCTGCGGAACCTTTTCCCGACAAGCTCCCGCAATTTAGGCTCCAGCAGGCTGAAAACGCCGCTTTCCGGGGCTGTTTTCTGCGGCATTGCAATCCGTATTTCAGGCTATATATAGCAACCAGGCAAAATTATAACTATGCACAGGACTTTAAATAGCTCTGTTCTGCCCGCAACTGCAATGCTGATCATGCTGGTCCTGGCAGCAGGCGCGGAAGCTGCCATAACCGTGGAGATAGAGGACAGGCTGCAGTTCTACAGGCCAGGCCAGTCCCTGGACGGGATGGTGTCAATAGTCTATGACCAGCCTGTGCCCTCCGCCGCTTCGGTGGTGGCATACATAGACGGCGCAGCTGTCTCCTCCCAGCAGGCCTCCGCCTATGAGGGCAACGCCACATTCCAGTACGCAAGCCAGCCCTTCGGCTACAACATAACAGCCTTCGGCACAAGCCTGTGGAACGAGACCCCCCGGCAGTATTTTTCCTACAGCTTCAAGGCCAACGGCACGAGGACTGACGGCTCAGCATGGTCAATAAGCTTCGGCGATGTGACTCCTGCTTCCGTGAATGCGAGCGAGGGGCTCAGGTTCGTCCGGAACACCTCACTGGAATTCGCACCACCTGGCGACGCGAAGAATGACACGCAGTATTTTGAGGTGTCCAACGGCAACCCTAACGTGGCCACCACGATGAGGGCCGCATGCGGCAAGGGCAAGGCTTACGCAAACAACCCCATCACGGATGAGGGCTGGGTGATACCATTGGGCTTCAACCCCGCGTCATGGAACCAGGAGCCTGGCACCTCAAACAGGTTCACAAGCATAGAGTCATTTGACAACGGCAGCCTGCGCGAGGGCTTCAGGATGTTCGGCGGTCCCAGGATTTTCCCCCACGGGGGCATATACAAGACGCCACAGGGCTCCTCCACTCCGGTATACCAGCGCTTCGGGACAAACGCGGTATGGGACGGGAAAACGGGCTACATAAAGATAATAAATTTTGATTCGCTGGCAAAGTATGAGATTACATACCTGCCCCCAAACGGGCCTGTGCTGTGCGCGCACACCCCCGCGGTGGTGCCGAACTCCACCCAGTGGTCTGTTCCAGCAGCGCAATCGGGGAGCGTGAAATATCCTGAAACGTTCACCAAGGCTTATTCGCAGCAGGAGCTTGCCAGCCTGCTGCCACTGCCGCCATGCCCCGCATATGTCAAGCCCTCAGCGTGCAGCAGGCGGGTGGATATGCATGGGGTTGCAGAAACAAGCGACCCTACAAATGGCGTTGAGGTCTCATTTGACCAGGCTGCCCTGCAGGTCACTGCAATTGCATCCTCCCCCGTCTCAACCAACATGAGGGCCTTCTCAATAGGCTTTGACAATTTCCTTAACCTGGAGGCTCCGGGCCCGCTTGGCAACCACACGGTTTCGTTCTCCCTTGTCTCGCAGGGGAACGCTGTCTCAAGCGGCTCCGCCAATTTCACCGTGTGCACAGACAACGACGGCGATGGCGTCTGCGGCGGGGCAGGCGACTGCAATGACAATGACTTTTCTGTACATCCCGGTGCGCAGGAGGTTTGCAATGGGAGGGATGACACATGTGACGGGGCAATAGACGAAGGCCTGCCTGTGGGGCAGGCATGCAATGACTGGCCCGGGAGCGCGTGCAAGGGCGTTTACGTCTGCTCCACTGATGGGAGTGCTGCCTGCAATGGCCCTGGGCCTTCCGCAATAGAGGTATGCGGGAACAACAGGGATGATGACTGCGACGGGCTGGTGGACGAATTCGGGCAGATAGTTGAAGGCATCCCGCAGACATGCGAGACGCTATGCAATCCAGGCGACACAAGGCCGTGCGGCGGGCCTTCCGTAGGCGAATGCAGGCAGGGCGTCACGAGCTGCATAAACGGCAGGTGGAGCGCGGCATGCGAAGGCTCTGTGGGGCCGCTGCCCGAGGTTTGCGGCGACCTGAAGGACAACAACTGCAACGGCCAGGCGGACGACCCATCGGTTTGCCAGCCCGTTTCCACCTGCAGGAACGGCTTGCAGGACGGGGACGAGCAGGGTGTGGATTGCGGCGGCGCCTGCCAGGCATGCGGCGGCGAGGACACGTGCAGCAACGGCATAGAGGATTTTGACGAGCAGGGTGTGGATTGCGGCGGCGCCTGCCCTGTCAAGTGCCCTGGAGAGGCAGGCCTCATGCCAATAATAACAGTGGGCGTAGGCGTGATATTGCTGCTGGCCGCTGGCGCATTCATATTCTACAGGAAAAGGATGCACAGGGGTGCGCTGCTGCCGGGGGGGGAAGGCGAAGAAGAGCTCCGGTGAGTTTCAAGATATCATCCACAATAGCCTTGCAGAGCCACAGCCGGCTTTCTATATAAGCCACGTATGGGCAATAATTATGCATGGGCGCATATTATGCATGGGCGCATGAAAAATAAAAGTGACACAACTAACTTGTTCGTAGTGCTGGTTGCGCTGCTTGCCATAACCACCCTCCTGAATACGCTTGCGATACTTGGCGTTTACGACAGGATAACAGGCCTTGGCTTGGGGAGGGACAGGCTCTTTACCCCGCCGGGAAGGAGCGGCGATCCAGGAGCGCCATCGTACAGGAATCCCATCATCCCAGGGCAGCCCATACCCATTGACACCACGCCGCCTTCTGTCCCCACAAACCTTGTCGCCACCGCGACAAGCTGCAGTTCGGTCAGTCTTGACTGGACGGCTTCTGCCGATTCTGAATCCGCAATAGCAGGCTACATTGTCTACAGGGATGGCGTGGAACTTCCAATAAGGCCATACCTTCCCGGCTACGGCGATGGTGGCCTGGCAGCCTCCACAACCTACGCCTACATGGTCGCGGCCACAAACACTGCCGGGCTTGTATCCGCGCAGAGCGCGCCGGCCAGCGCAACAACCCCCGAATGCTCCAACGCAACGGGCAATAGCTGGAGATATGACTTTGACGGCACATCGCTTGACACGGCAAGATGGGTCATGTCAAGCAAGCGCGCCCCTGGCTACATACAGAATTCCCACATAGGATACTTCGAACCTAACAAGGTGAGCGTCTCCGGTGGCTATCTCAGGATCCAGCTCACGCAGGAGAGGGGCACGGTTGACACGAATTCAAACGGCGTGATTTCGCGCGGGGGCGAGATACGCTCCATTGCCCTTTACGGCTACGGGACATATGAATGGAGGATGAGAATGTCCAGCACTGCTGCCGGGCCCCTGGATGCAGGCACCTCGGTGCCGGGGACTGTATCCGCCGGGTTCAACTATGTTGACAATTCCAGGACGGAGATAGATTTTGAGGTGGAGGGCGACGCGCCCAATACCCTCTACATGACTACATGGCTCAACCCTGACCCGACAAAGGACCCGGCATTCCCTGATGACAGGACTGTCACGGCGGCGTCAATCTCCGGCCTGACAACGTCATTCAAGACTTACAAGTTCGTCTGGTCGCCCGGGCTTGTCCAGTTCTATGTTGACGGCGTGCTGAAGGCAACGCACACGACAGACCTGCCATCCGCACCCGCATATTTCATGGTCAACCACTGGGGGAGCAACTGGGGAGGCATCTCAACCCCCGGCACGGCAAGGTACCTTCATGTTGACTGGGTGAGGTACACGGCTCCGGGGGAGGCGCCAGTCTGAGTTTTTACTGTGTGCAGGAATTTCTGTAGAATCCAGCCATCTCAGCTGGTTATGGACTTGAGGTCGCGCCTTATCTTGTCAATCTGGTCGTGAACGTTCTTTATGTACCTGTCCATCTCGGGGGGTATCTCCACTTCCGCCTCCGCCATCTCATCTGACTTCAGGAGCTTTGAGTCAAGGGTGGATATCACGGCAGTGAAAGTGTCAAGCGCCTTGTTGGCTACTGTCACGCCTTCGTGCATCTCCCTCTGCAGGTCAGCCAGGGCGTCAAGCGCGTCGCGCAGGCCAAGGGCGTATGACTTCAGCATGGCTACATCCTTCACCAGGTCCCTGTACTTGTCAAGCTTTATGAAAAGCGGCGGCGACTTCTTAGGCGCTGGGGGTATCTTGCCTGAGCGCTGCATTGGGGAGAATGGCTTTTCCAGTTCCCTGTGTGCGGCCTTCGGGGGCGGCGGGGGCATCTTTCTTCCGGCCGTGGGGATCTCCTCGTCTTCCTCTTGCGACTCCTCCTGCCCCTCGTCCTCCCAGGACTCGTCCTCTTCCTCAAACCTCAAGTCAGAAGTAACCCTCACCCTCTTCGCAGGCGGGGCTTTCGCGGGAAGCTTTTTGGGCATGGTATATTCTTCTAACGGTGTTTTAAATATGTTCCTGGGGTTAATGCTTGTATATCTCCCCTGAGAGATAGTTCTTCAGTATCTTCTCGCATGGGAAGAAAAGCGGCTTTGGCAGGCCATCTAGATGGAACCATTCCCACCCTGTTATCTCATCAGGCTCCATGACCTGCGGCTCCCCGTCAAAACCCTTGCACAGAATCCCCAATGTCACGAAATGCGCGTCATGGACAATGTCATTGGTCACGCTTATGAGCTTAAGCTTGCTCTTATCTATCCTGATGCCTGTCTCCTCAAAGGCTTCCCTGTAGGCTGCATCCTCAAAGCTTTCCCCAAAATCAACCTTGCCTCCAGGCATAGTCCAGGTGCCTTCTCCGTGCATGAGGCTGTCAGCCTTCTCGGGGTTGTCATGCCTCTTCCCCAGAAGCACTTTCCCGTCCCTGATAACCATTACCCCTATGCCAAAGCCCATCTTTTTCTTTGAATCCATAGAATCACATATGGAAGTTAAATATATAACCTGTTAAGTTATCTTAACA
>JACQIG010000089.1 GCA_016198605.1 Candidatus Aenigmatarchaeota archaeon
GCCATATAGGATAATTCTTATAAAGCCTGTATTTATACCAGAGGCATGGCAGGCAGGAGACCAAGATACACGGAAATGGCGGCGGAAGCCGTGGGAGACCTGCGGGCCCTACACGAAAGCGGCATGCTGGACATGAGAGGTCTGGGAACAAGGGCAGAGGCAGGACTCGAGGAGCTGATGAGGGACTCTTCCTATGCTGGAAGAGTCAGGCAATTCTACCCGGAGGACCTAAATTATAGCGCAGGCTACATAAGATACCTTGTAGATTCCGGCAGCCCTCTTGCCAGAATGATAGTAGACGGAGAGCACTCCTTTTCGGATGAGGTCAGGGGGCTGTTCCCTTTCTATGCCCATTCCGGAGGCGAAATTCCTGCGGATTACATCCCAAGGCTTACCGAGCTTCTCAGGGCCACGAACAACCTGCGACTGAGTTGTAAAGGAGCAAAACAGAATACCTTCCTGTCCAGCCCGCTGTCTGACGGGGAAATAAGCTCACTGGGCAGGAGGGATGCGGAGGCACAAGCCTTAATAGCCGCAATCAGGGATTATTTTCCCTCGCCTTTCAGGCAGGCATACGGCCACCTCAAGGCGAGGGCTGCAAAGGCCGATGATGTAGCTTACATAATGGTCAGTACAATGGAAGAAACCAGGAGAATAGTAAAGGGCTCCTTCCAGTAGGCTTACACCCTCTGCAAAAACCCGGGGCTCGGTTCAAACAGCATGCCCTCCCTCTTGAGGCGGTCAATGACTTCGTCCACGTCCTCCACGCCCTCCTTCCTGGCGCGGTCCTCAAGCTCGCTTATGGGTATCTCCTTCTTCTTCTGGGAAAGCTCGTTGATGATGTCCAGCACGACTTTTATCCTTGAGCGCTCAGTGAAGGACGTCCCGCCCTCTGTCTTGTCGATGTCTATTGCGCCTGTCTCAGGGTCAAAGCCCAGTTGCCTCAGGGAGAACCTCATCAGCCTTATGGCCCTCTGGGCGTGCTCCTTCTTCACTATTGGGGAGAGCTGTATCTTTGCCGCGGCCTCGGAAAGCCTGACAAGCCCCTCAAACTGCCTCAGCGTTATGGGTATAGGTGCAGCGCCGCCCTCGGCTTTCTTCCTTGTCTTGATGTAGAAGCTCTTCAGGAGCTTCTCCGTCTCATCAGACAGTTCGGGCTTGCATGTATCCTTTGCGTATGCTATGTACTTCCTTACGAATTCCGGCGGCAGCTTGGGCTTCGCGGATTCATACTCAGGGTGCCTGGATTTCAGGACATGGTCCACGACTTTCTTGTCCACCTCGGAATCTGGCACGTCCTTCAGCGCGAATTTCAGGTCAAACCTGCTCAGCAGCGTGTCCGGAATGGTTATCTGCTTCGCTATGGACAGGTAGGGGTCAAACCTGCTGAACTTCGGGTTGCCGCCCGCAAGGACAGAGGTCTGCGCCGGCAGCGTTGCCACGATGGAGGCCTTCGCGATGGAAATGCTGCCCTGCTCCAATCCTTCGTGCATGGCAACCTGGTCCTCAGGCGACATTTTTTCGAACTCGTCCACGCTCAAAATCCCCTTATGTGCCATGACCATTGCCCCCGCTTCCAGGACCCAGCCGCCCATGAACTGCTCATCTTTTGATACGGTCGCCGTAAGCCCGGCTGCCGTTGTCCCCTTGCCTGAAACATACTTGCCCCTCGGGACAATTTGAGGCACTAGCTTCATCAATTGGCTCTTGCCGCTAGCGGGGTCTCCAATAAGAAGTATGTGTATCTCACCCCTGAACCTTGTCTTGTCAGGCAATATCCTGGCCACGCCGCTGAACATCTGCATAATTACAGATTCCTTTATCTCCCTCATCCCGTATAGCGAGGGTGCCAGCGAGTCGACAAGTGTCTCGTATATGTTCTCGTCCGCCGCAAGCCGCTTTATCTCCTCCTCGTCCTGCTTGGTCAGTTTTATCCTCTCCCACCCCACCTCCGTGGGCGTCGCATGGTTCGCCTCTAGGAAGAAGTCAAGCTTGGCGGAGAAGGACTTGCCCTTGGGGACGTCGCGCAGCACGCCTGTTATCCTCAGCCTGTTCCCGGGCTCCGTCATCCTCCTGCCCTCTGTGGAAACAAGGTCCTCGGTCAGCCATATGTTCACCTGCGAAGGCCTCTCGCCTTCCGTGAGCTCAAAAGGCTCCTCTATGGTTATCCACCTCGTGTCAATCATCACCTTCTCCAGCTCCTTGAACGCCTTCCTGCTGCCGCATTTGCACTGCAGCGGCTTGAAAATGAAGTTCCCTTTCCTCTCCTGCTCCATCGGCTCAAGGCATTCCGAGCATTCGTATACGGTCTTCACTATCTCCGGCCTTATCTCGGAGGCGCGCCTCACTATGCCCTCCACTGCGATAAACTTGCCGACGTGCCTGGAACGCAGGTCCCTTATGCTTATTATCTCCGGCATGTCATCAATGCGCACCCTGATGGGTGCCGGAAGGTCCGTCTGCTCCACAGCCTGCTTCGCTATCTCAAAGAAGTCGTCCGGCTTGGTTACCAGCAGCTCAGCCATGGCCGGCTCGAACTTGTCAAGCTCCCTGAAGCTCACCACTGCAGGCTTCTCCTCGTTGGCGGCCTGCACCATCTGCTGGTAATACCTCTCGTGCAGGAACTCCTTCAGCTTGGCCGTGAACTCGGCCAGCCTTTCGTCTGTGACCTTCAAAGCCTCCATTGAACCACCTGTGCTATACGGAGAATCAAACAATCTCGGGGAATAATTCTTTGAGTAGGGGTTAATAAGCCTTTCCATAACGGCGTTATATTTTGCCTGATTAAAAAGCCTGACGGGAGGAGGATTCCGCCAGGGCCGGTAGGGATTTAAGTGCTAACAACCGCAAAATAAAATATGAAGCCGTATGTTGCGATAGCAATGCTGCTTGTCCTCGCAATAATCGCATTGGGATTCCCTTTGCTATTGGACAGCCAAAAACAAGCCCCTGCAGGCCCGCTTCTCAGAATAGAGGTAATTGGCGGGTTGTGCCCATATGGAGGCTGCCATTCAGAAATTGTAATGCAAAAGAACGGACATTACAACCATTCGGCAGGAAACGGGTTTGATTATAGGGAAGGCGACCTGGATGCCGCGATGGCGGGTGAACTTGCGGCCTTGATCGAGAAGGCGGATTTTGATGCCATAAGATCAAAGGGGTTCACTGGGTTATGCCCCACTGCATATGACGGCGCAGAAGCCACATACACGTTCTATACATCCAGGGGCCCCGAGAGCGTGGATAGCTGCGTGTCAGAAATAGACTATACTTCGCCGCTTTTCAGCAAGCTCAGGGAAATAGAGGCCAAAATCTATTCATCCTTGGGCTAAGCCATTTCCAGCGTGATGCATGCCTATTTAAAATTTACTGCCCACACTACGTTACGCCAGGGGTCTTATGGTAATGGACACAATCCAGATACGGCTGACGGGGAAGCAGATCAGGGCCATAGACAGGCTTGTCCAGGCAGGCATCTACCCTAACCGCAGCGAGGCCATAAGGGACGCGGTCAGGAAGCTTGTTAAGTCCTCAGGCCAGGCCTAGTTCTTCGCGTCCTTGCCTGGCGCGATTCATTAGATGGAAGCCATTCATTAGATGGTTTAAGGAACACCAGCCGATACAATAATGCAACTGATTAATGATTTGTTAAATCCTGTTTTAACTTTCAAATATAAGACTTATTTATAGGGCAGACAATCTTCAATAGGTGATACATATGACGGTAAAAATCTACACCACATCAACATGCCCATATTGCAGGATGGCCAAGGACC
>JACQIG010000090.1 GCA_016198605.1 Candidatus Aenigmatarchaeota archaeon
CTAGTGCCGCAAGTATCAGGAACCAACGGCACAGCGGTCAACCTCACGTGGGGAGGCGCTGCACAGACAGACACAGATAACATAACTGTCGGCAGGGTCTCGTACAACCTGAAAGTAGAGAACTCCACAGGCTACACAACCTTGACATTCAGGCTCAAGGACCTTGTGCAGCCCGGCGTATCAGACAACCCCGCAGTCCTCTTCATAGAGAACGAGGACGACGACAACAACTTCGAGGCGATAATCATCCCGACCGGCAACAGCGCCGAAGGGAAGATACAGGCCGATGCGTCAAACATCGCCTTCACCTCGGCTGGAACAAACGTCGGCACGTTCGAGACGACAGAGGATTCAGACGTTGCGAGGGCTGTTGACGAGTGGGGAACGCTTGTCGAGAGGAACACGGACAACGAGGACCTTGCCACGATATGGTACCCTAGGGAACAGGCCGTTGCTGATGTAGCACTAGGACCTGACCCTGTGTTTGGCGGAGGCGCCGGCACAGGCGGCACCGTACAGGCAGCAGTGAAGATACAGAACCCGGTAGCTAAGCTCGCTTCAGAAGTTCCGGCCACATCGGCCCTTCCGATGGACCTGATACTAGTCGGAGGACCTTGCGCCAACTCAGTTGTTGCATCCCTACTTCAGGGAGGCGCAGCTGCGGACCAATGCGCGACATGGGACCACAACACAGGCATCATAAGGGTGGTCAACAACGCGTTCGGTTCAGGCAAGAAGGCCCTTATAGTAGCAGGCACGGATGCCACGGACACAAGAGGCCTGGCAGCAAGGGTGATGAGGGGAGAACTCTCATTTAGCGACTGAGCAACCAACCGTCTAGCCAAGAAAGGAATTTGAATTTTTTTCTTTCTTTTTCTTTTTTATCCGCCTAGCGAAAGCGCTGGCAGTGTGGGATTACATTAACTTCCGAGTGATAAAGCGCCAAGGGTTTAACGCTTTTATACCCAACCCCCTGATAATATTTAGTAGTTCTTTCAAAAGCTAGGGAGGTCATTCCATGGCAGCCAAGAAGAAGAAAGCCGCGCCAGCCAAGAAGAAGCAGGCGGAGGAAGAAGAGGAAGAATCCGAAGAGGAGTGGTAATGCTTATCGGGGCTTTTGATTTTTACCCCTTTATCTTTATTTTATTCTTTGGCAGCCTTAGCCTTTAACCAGCAGGCTGGCGTCCTTTATTGACCTGAGCGCCTCGCAGGGCGAGGCCCAATACGGCATACCTAAGCCACAGCTATTCCTTTCCGGGTGCTCATGCACACTACCTCCTAAGCCTTGCCGCGGCAAGGAAAAGCAGGACGAGCACCGCTGCAGCAAGCGTGAGCAGCTGGACCTTCTGGTCAGAGAACACGTCCGCTAGGGCGTTGTATATTGACCTGAAGGTGTCCCCTAGCGTGCCCACGGTGCCAGTGGAGGGCTTTGAGACGAAGAAGCTGACGGTTTCCCTGAAGGTCCTGCCGCCGCCTTCCACCTCTATCTCAATTGAGTAGTCTCCCGTCTCCTTCGGGGCCACGAATACGTAAACAGTGTCCCTGCCAGAAACCTCGAACTCGCCGCCGAAGTCAAGCCAGTCCTGCGGGACGCCGGAAACGTCCATGGTGAACGTCCTCCCGGGGATTGCGGCTATGTCTATAGGGACTGCCTTGCCGGCCCCCAGCTCTACGTCAAATGACTCAAGCGGGAAATCAACAGAAAGCTCAGGCTGCGGGGAAGGCGTTTCAAATGCTGGGCTTGGCCCGACGGTCCTGATAACGTCTATTGAGTTGACATTGACGGCTATCCTGTCCCTGTTCGCGCACGTGCCTGCCACCGAATTGGCCTCAAGCGTGACCGTATGGAGCCCTGCCGGGACGGAGAACTGCAGGTTCTTTGTCAGGAGCCTGTCTGGCTCCACTATACCGTTCTCGGTGGCGGCTATCCTGCCGTCCACGGTCAGCACAAGGGACACGCTTTCACTCAGAAGGCCGGTGTTGCTTACTTCAGCCGTGGCTGTAGCTGGCCTGTTGGCCACTATGCTGTCCGGGAAGTCAAACCTGCTTATGAAAAGGCTGCATGCCGAGCCCACCGTGGGCGCTGTCCCTGGAGGCTGTGTTGCAGGCGGCTGGCCTGTTAGGTCGCTCGGATTCACCCTCGCCAGCTCGGAGTCCTGCCTCTCCGCAAAGCAGTCCTCGGTGAATGCCTTTACCCTGGCCACTATCCTGAACGTGCCGGCCTCATTGAAGCTGAAGTCCCTGGTGAAAAGGAACGCCTCGTTCCGTTTCAGTGTGAACCTCTGCGTATGGACCAGCCTGCTCTCCACGAGCACGTCCATCCTGACCTCTTCGGTGACACGGCCGTCATTCCTTATGTCTGCGAACATGTGGAACAGGTTCTCCCTGTCAAGGTCCCTGTCAAGGTCAAAGTCATCAAAGGTGATGCTGCATCCCGTAGTCGCAGGCTCCACTGTAAGCCTGGTGAACTCGCTGTCTGCTGACGAACAGCCGAACGTGTTGGCCTCGGCCTTCAGCTGCAGCGTGTGGTCCCCCTTGTCATCCTCTATGAACGTGAGGCTGCCAGTGTTGCTCTCCCCCGGGAGGAGCGTCTTGTCAAGGGACCTTATTATCCTGTTGTCCTCGAGTAGCGTCACTGTCACCCTCGCCTCTTTGGTGCCGAAATTGAACACGGTGAACGTCACTGTGAATTCAGAGTCCTCCTCTATGAAGTTGGTGACGTCAAACTGGGTTATCCTTACAGCGCAGGAGGAGAATCCCCTGGAGCTGACAGTGGCGCCTGCCGTGCCCTGGAAGGCGAGGGCGGCAACTACCATTACCGTGAGCAATGCCCCTAATTTCATGCACTACTATTAGATGATAACTTTATAAAGGTTTCTGCATATAAGAGCCCCCGGCCAACTATTGGCATGGCTGTGGAGGCGGAGCAGAAGATCTGGGTGCTATTGAGGCTGGGCCTTGGCTGGATATTCTTCTGGGCGTTCATTGACAAGCTCCTTGGGCTGGGCTTTGCCACAAAATCTAGCGGCGCATGGATAAACGGCGGCTCCCCCACATTAGGCTTCCTCAGCTTCGGGACAGCGGGGCCCCTTGCAGGGCTCTATAAGGGCATTGCCGGCAACCTGCTGGTAGACTGGCTATTCATGCTCGGCTTGCTGTTCGTTGGCGCGGCGCTCCTGCTTGGCATATTAAACCGCATGTCAGGGTATCTTGGCGCGCTGCTCATGCTCCTTATATGGACATCCGCCCTCCTCCCGGAGAACAACCCCATGCTTGACGACCACATAATATACGCCATAGCGCTGGTAGGCATATCAATAGTCAGGCCGGGGAAGTGGTACGGGCTTGGCGAAAGATGGGCCAGGACGGCGATAGTCAGGAAATGCCCTGTTCTTGAGTGAGGCGGATATAAGCTGCCAAAAGCCTTATACCATATATCATGCCACTGGAAACAGACCTGGAAAGGGAGACTGCAAAACAGCTGGAGAAACTGGAGGATGAGGTTTCGCATATAGAGGCCCCTTCTGACAAGAAGGTAAAGAATGAAATAATCAATATCAAGGCCTATATCAGCGACTGCAGGCATTTCCTGGAGAATGGCGACCTCATGCGCGCCTTCGAGGCCATAGTCTTCGCCTGGGGGATTTACGAAACTCTGCTTTCCCTTGGAGCGGTGGCAGGTAAATAACCTATCCCCTTAAAGGGGCATAGACAACAGAATTGGCAATTTCATGTGGTTTGTAAACCAGCAACAGCTTTTCTACCTCCCTTATAATGTCCCCTGTATCCAGCCTTCTCGTGAGAAATATTATGCCTTTATGTGGGACACTGGAGGACAAGACAATAAAATCCTTGTCCATTGTTATCACAGCCCTGCCGTTTTTATTTGCAAATTCCAGAATCTCCCTGTCAGGAGAGCTCCTCAGATTCGTTTCAATGACAGATATGATATCAACCCCGCGCAACTTAAGCTTTTGAAAGGCAGGCAGGTCTATATGTTCGTCTGCCAGAAATCTGATTTCAGTCGCCATGCCTCAGCCTTTCTACAAAATCTTTGTGCTCCCTTATTTCCGCCTTTATTTCCTCGGAATGCTCGTAGTAATATGCAAGGGCAGCGAATACCTGCGCAAGAGAAATGCCGAAAGATTCCGCTATTCTTTCAGGATTATAGCCCAGGAATTCATACTCTTCAACAACGTCCATTACCCTTATCCTAGTCCCTTCTATTCTTGGCGACCCGCCGCATACTTCCTTGTCCGTGACTATCCTTGATTTGATTTGCAGTGATTCCATATTTTATAATGCCATTCTGCACATATAAGCATTTCTCGCCTGGGGGGGGGGAATCTATGAGACGCTGTTGTCATTGGGGCTGATAGCAAACGGTACAAGCTCTTTGTAAATGTTCTTTCTGTGTCCAATTATGAACCTATAATCCCCGATACGGAATCCTAAGTCCTTATCCTGTAGCCCCTCCTGAACAGCCAGACGTTGAGGGAGAAGAAGAACGCAGCCACAAGGAAGACGAATGCCGCGCTGAACACCACGTTGACGTCGCTTATCCCCAGCACGCCGAACCTCATGCCGTTGATCATGTAGAGTATCGGGTTGAAGGCGGATGCCTGCGCGAGGGGTGCAGGCAGCATGTGTATGGAGTAGAAGACCCCTCCCAGGAAGGTGAGCGGCGTCAGGAAGAAATTGGTGAGCGCAGCCAGGTGGTCAAACTTGTCTGCCCAGAGGCCCACAATCAGGCCTATGGACGAGAATATCAGGGAAACGAAGAAGATGAAATAAACGAATGCGAAAATGTTCGCAATGGATATCTGCGCGAAGAGCAGCGCAACCAGCAGCGTGACTATCCCCACAATGAAACCCCTGACCACCCCGCCCAATGTGAGCGCAAGCACCATCTCAAAATAGGAAAGCGGCGTCGTAAGCAGCTCCTGCAGGTTCCCCCAGATCTTTGAGAGCAGTATCTGGGAGGACGTCTGCATGTAGGCGTTGGTTATCACGGTCATCATTATCAGCCCCGGCACGAGGAACTCTATGTAGCTCACGCCTGCCACATTCCCTATCTGCGCCCCGATGAAGACGCCGAACACTATTATATACAGCAGGGCGGATATAGCCGGGGCCAGAATTGTCTGGTGCACTATCTTCCTGATCCTCGTCACTTCCCTGTATGTGAGGGTCCAGAAACCCTTAACGTTTGCCATTTGCCCCTCCGGTTAGATCCAGGAATATGTCCTCCAGAGTGGACTTGCTGACCTCTTCCGATTTCACCTTCAGGCCAGCATTTTGGACAGCCTTAAGTATCTTTCCCCTGCTGTTGTGCTCCCCGCAGACAAAGCGCAGCCTGTTGTCGTCCAGAAGGGTCACATGGTATTTCTTAAGGGAGGGCGGTATGGAAGCTATAGGCTTGGCTAACGTTATATCAAGATTTATCTTGTGCAGCTGCTCAATAAGCCTGGATTTCTCATCTAGCGCAACAATTTTGCCGTGGTTGATTATCCCTATCCTCTTGGCAAGCTTCTCGGCCTCCTCAATATAGTGCGTAGTGAGCAAGATTGTAGTGCCAGACCTGTTCAGCTCCTTCATGTGCTGCCAAAGCTCCCTCCTCAGCTCCACGTCCACGCCCGCAGTCGGCTCGTCCAAGATCAGCAGCCTCGGCTTGTGCACCAAAGCCCTTGCAATAAGCAGCCTCCTTTTCATCCCCCCGGAGAGCTTCCTAACCTCAGCATTCCTCTTCCCCAGCAGGCCGAACTGTTCCAGCACTTCGCCTATCCTCTTCCTGGCCTCATGGCCTGCCAGGCCGAAATACCCTGCATAATATTTCAGCGTCTCCTCCACGGTGAAAAACAGGTCAAAATTGAACTCCTGCGGCGCGACCCCAATAAGTCTCCTGGCCTCCCTGTATTCCCTGGTTACGTCCTTGCCAAAAACCTTTACTTCCCCATGGCCGTATCTGGCCAGGCCGGTGATTATGCTTATTGTCGTGGTCTTCCCGGCGCCATTGGGCCCAAGGAAGCCGAAGAACTCCCCCTGTTTTATTTCAAGGGTGAGGTTGTCCACCGCCTTCAGGCTGCCATAGGACTTGGTCAGGCCCCTGATCGATATGGCTGGCTCTTTCATAGGAGATTATTAACCCGCCTCAGCTTATATAACTCAGGTTTTTCCTGTCAATCCCGGTTACAAACTCCACGGAAACATTCTCTGGCGGGACGAAGCCAGCGCCCGGATATGTCATGTTAGGCAGGAATTTCTCCAGGTTTGTAGACAGCTGTGTGACTACATGCCCGGGTCCAAAGTAGTGGCTGCTGACTTCATGCACCATTTTCCTCACCTCAGCCTCGTCCAGGTAGCCCACCGAATGCAGGTATTCGTGCAGGAGGACGTGGAAAAGGTAGTGCCTGTAGAGTCCGGGCTTTGTCTGCATTACCCTCTCAAGCGGCTTCCTGTTTATAATGATAAGATTGGAGTCAAGGGAGTAATACGCCCCTATGAATCCGCGCCCATGCATTCCGAGGTCAGTTATCCCAACCATGAGACCCAGGCGTTCCATTTCCGTGTATTCCTTTACCATATCCTTCACCAGCTGGAAGA
>JACQIG010000005.1 GCA_016198605.1 Candidatus Aenigmatarchaeota archaeon
ATTATGGACGGGGCGTCATATTGCTCTGATTTAATTAAGATTTATCTGGCTTTGGGTGCAATGAGCCTTGCAGCATATGCAACGGCTTTGCCAATCCAGATTGGCATTGAATATGTGCAAGACCTGCCAAAGCAGGAGCAGGTTGCCACCCTGAAAAAGAGCTATGCTGTCCCTCTGCTTAATACCCATGGACAGCTCTTCTGCGGGGATTTCGAGAGCGAAGACGGAAGAATGACAAAGATGTGCGATTCGATTAGGGTGCTGGAAGGCAAGCTATTTTTCAATTCTGTAATCCCGTCATTGGAGGAAGGGAAAGAGTATGCAGTATCAGCAATAGGTTCAGAGCACAGTTACTACACAATCTTGGATGCAGGAGAAAACAGATAGTCACTCCCACACGAACTCAAAGTCCTTCTGGACAGGCTTTCTCCTCAGGTATTTCCACCAGGCCATGAAGGCTACGCCTGTGATTATGCCACCCAGGTGGCCGAAGTTGGCTATGTTTGGCGCGAGGCCCAGGGCGCCTGAGAACAGCTCTATAAGGGCGACTATCACGATAGCCGCTATTGCGGGCAGGGGTATCCCCGGCGGTATGAATATCCATTCAGCCGGGTACAGCACTGCGAATGCCGCCATCACGCCGAAGATGGAGCCTGATGCCCCGAGGAGCAGCGCGTCAGGGTCGTGCGGCAGGCCCAGGTAGAGGAATGCGGACCCCAGGCCCGCGGCCAGGTAAACGAACAGGTACGGCTTCCAGCCGATTTCCTTCTCAAGCCTGCCGGAGAAGACGATCAGGACTACCATGTTTATCAGTATGTGGAAGACGCCAGAGGGGTCGTGCATGAACATGTAGGTGAAGAACTGGTAAGGCTGGACCTGGTTTGGTGTCAGAGAGAACGTCTCCGTGACCCCGGGGATTGCCAGCTGGAGGGCATATGCAATGAAGTTTAGCAGGATTATTGAAAGCGTCAGTTTCGGGTAGGCCATGCTTAATTATGGGGTCCGTTTTTTAAACAAGCCCATCATAATCTATTCATGCACAGGAAAACGATATTCTCGGGGATAGAGGCCAGGGACATAGTGATATCGCTCATGGTCCTTGCTATTGTTTTCTCCTATCCGGAATTCCTGTCACGGCCCGAATCGCTTGTTGTCTCCATCCTTATCCTCGGGGTTGCCTTCATGGGGCACGAGCTGTCACACAAGTTCTCCGCGAGGAGGTTCGGCTACTGGGCCGAATACAGGATGTGGGCTGCCGGGCTTGGCCTTGCATTAGTCATGGCCATAGCGACCTCTGGCAATTTCATTTTCGCCGCCCCCGGGGCCGTGATGTTCGGCGCCTCTCTGTTGAGCGTCCCAAAGAAGAAGGACGTGGGGAAGATAGGGCTTGCGGGCCCCGCGTTCAACATAATATCAGCGGCCATCCTGATAGCGGCCTTCCTTGCATATCCCGCCAGACTATTGCTCACTGCGGTGGCGATAAACTCCTGGCTGGCCGTCTTCAACCTCATACCAGTCCCGCCGCTTGATGGCCAGAAGGTCTTCTCGTGGAGCAAGGTGATATGGGCTGCCGCCATAACAATAGCAGGAGCAGAGCTTGCATTCGTGTTCTTAGGGTAGGAGAAACAGCAGGGTTGTTGCAGTGGCTATAGCTTTTAATTGCCCTACGGGGATATATTATCCCTATGAAGCGCCAGAGGACCAGATACCCATACGAGTTTGACCCTGAAAAGAGGAGGCTGGCCCGGCATTACACCCGGATGAAACTGATAAACAAGATCATCAACAGCCTGGCTGTTCCTATCGTATTCTTTGCTGTTGTCCTCACAGCAGGATTTTCATCCCACCTGAGGGATTTCTCACAAGACGCGGGAGGAGTTTTCCAGGTACAAGTGTACATCATAATCTTCATCGCTCTCCTGGAAATAGTGCAGTTCCCGCTCAGTTTCTATTCGGGCTACGTCTATGACAGGAAATACAGCCTGTCCAGGCAGAAGCTTGGCGGCTGGTTCAGGGATTACTTCAAGGGGCTCGGCCTGGGGTATGCCTTCATGCTCGCGGCCGTATCGTTCCTGTATTACCTGCTTGCCGTTACGCCATACTGGTGGGTTGTGGCAAGCATAGCCAGCCTTGCCGTGGCCATGTTCATCTCCTACATTTCCCCCGTGGTGCTGCTGCCGCTGTTCTACAAGCTTGCGCCTTACAGGGACCGCAGGCAGAAGGGGAGGCTTTTGGATATGTGCAGCAAAGCCGGGGTTCAAAACATAAGCCACGTGATGGTCCTGAAGGAGAGCGAGAAATCAAGCAGGCCCAATGCGCTGTTCTCCGGCCTTGGCAGCACCAAGAGGATCGTGCTCTTTGACACGCTTCTTAGCCAGTTTACCCCGGCGGAGGTGGAAACTGTGGTCGCGCACGAGTTGGGGCATTACGTCCACAGGGACAACCTGAAGTCAACCATAATAGAGGCCGCGAGGACATTCCCCGCGTTTTTCATCATAAACCTCGTGCTGCTGTCTTCCATCGGGCTTTTCGGCATAGCAGGCATTGCTGACATAGCCGGCTTCCCCTTGTTCATGCTTGCGTTTGCCTTGATAGAGATAATCCTGATGCCATTCATCAATGCATATTCAAGGAGGTGTGAAAAAGCGGCGGACATATTCGCCTTGCGGCAGGCAAGCAGGCCCGAGACCCAGGTCTCCGCCGAGAAGCGCCTTGCGGATTTGCACCTGAGCGATGAGTCACCCCACCCGCTGGTGGAGTTCTTCCTATACTCCCACCCAGCGCCTTCCAAGAGGATTAAATATGCCTCTGAGTGGAGGAAGTACAGGAAGTTAAAACGGGTTTGAATTCTTCTGATAATTATTATAATCATAAAATTAACGCCATAACATGAAAACAACAGCCAATACATACAAATGCCCTGAATGCGGCCTTTCCTACAGGGAGAAGTCCTTGGCGGAGAAATGCAGGGCCTGGTGCGCGAAGCACAGGAGCTGCAACCTGGAGATAATCAAACATGCTGTAAAGGGTTAATATATTCGTTCTAATTATACCCCATGAACTACAGGCCGTTAGGATCAACAGGAATAAATGTCTCAGAAGTAGGGATGGGCTGCTGGGCCATTGGCGGCAGCTCCTATGGCAACAGCTACGGCCCCACGGATGACGCGGAATCCATCAGGGCCGTGAAGAAGGCAGTGGAGCTTGGGTGCAATTTCTTTGACACGGCTGACGTCTACGGCCACGGCCACAGCGAGGAGCTGCTCGGGCTTGCCCTCAGGAGCTACAGGGGGGAGGTGTTCATCGCAACCAAAGGCGGCGGGGCTTACATGTACAACGACGAGAGGTGGGGGCATGTGAACTTTTCCGGGGACTATATCAGGTTCGCGCTGGAACAGAGCCTGCGCAGGCTAAAGACACACTATATTGACGTCTACCAATTGCACAACCCCTCCCTCAAGGTGATAAAGGAAGGGGAGGTTTTCAGGACGCTCAGGGCACTGCAAAAAGAAGGGAAAATAAAGCACGTTGGCGTCTCAGTCCACACCCTTGAGGAAGGCATAGCCGCGCTGGACCATGTGGATTCAGTCCAGTGCGTTTTCAATATTCTTGATCCGCGGAACTATGAGATGATGGAAGCGGCCAAGAGGAGGAAGATAGCCGTGGTCGTGAGGGAGCCGCTTGTTAATGGTTTTGCAACAGGGAAATACAGGGGAGACAGCAGCTTTGCCGGCGAAGACATCAGGAGCAGGATGCCGAGGGAATACATAGAGAACCTGGCGGAGCTGATGGAGGAGGTAAGGAAACGCTTCTCCCACAGGAAGGAGAGTCTGGCACAGATAGCGCTCAAGTACGTCCTCTCCTTTGATTCCGTATCCACAGTAATACCTGGCGCAAAGACCGAGAGGCATGTGGCTGAAAACATTGGCGCTTCTGGAATTCCCGGCCTGACGGAAGAGGAACTGAAGGTCTTCGGGAGTTAGATGCAATGCAATTGCCCTGCCACGGCATCAAAATAATTCCTTCACTTCTTCGGGGGAGAAAAAATAGGAGGCATCCCTTCCTTCTGACTCAAAGCCTACCCTGAAGCCGCCCTGGATAGAAGCTGGTTTCACGCCCTGGAATTCTATTGTCTTGAAGACGTGGAAGCCCCTTATTTCCAGCTCGGTTATCCTGACGGCTACTGCAATCCCGCCGGCTGTCTTTTCTACTGTGGCAAAAGCCGACAGCTCGTCCGCTGACGCATTGTAGAAATCCACCCTGCCGCCCCTCCTGCTTGCAAGCAGCCTGTCCCAGCCAAAGCCGCTGCTGAAGATGGACCCTTGCGGGGCCTCAGGCAGTTCAGGGCATTCGAATGTCTGCCTCTTCCCCTGCGAGTCCTCAAAGAATACCAGCACGGCCATGTCACTTCTCCCTCATAAGGACGCAATTTATATACAACTCCCTGCCTTCAACGTCCCTGTTTCTTGTGACTGCAACCCTTTCTATGCTGAACCTGTCCCCGAAAAGCTTCTCCAGGCCTTCCCTGGAAAACTTATGCCCGCCGGCATGCGCTGACTTGTCGCTGAAGCATTCAAGGTAGAAGGAGCCGCCGTTCCCAAGGACCCTGTGCACGTTTTCAATATAGCCCTCCCAGAGCTCCTTCGGCGTGTGGTGGAGGCAGCCACGGTCAACCACCAGGGAAAATGTCTTTGGGGGGAAATCAAGCTTATGCGCAAACCCGCGGATAAGCCTTATTTTCACATTGTTCTCCTTTGCTATCTCCTCCGCATACTTCAATGCTGTTTTTGAAATATCCACTCCTGTCGCGTAAAACCCATTAAGGGCAAGAAAAACGCAAGTGGCCCCAAGGCCGCAGCCCACGTCCAGCGCCTTCCCCTTCTTCACGAGGCCCTTCTTCACCAGCTCAACAAGCCTTGAGGGCGGCTCAAAGGCTTCCCTTGGGAGGCTAGCCACATCCGCCACCCTGTAGGTCTCCTCCCACTCCTCTTCTATCTGCCTTTCGAGCTTGCGTGTGTCCATAGCCTTTTAAGGTTTTTTTCCAAGGGTTAAATATGGAAACCTAGCCAGAGGTATTCTATGAAAAAGAAGAAGAAAGATCAAAGTCAATTGTCATCTGGGCCAGAGTTCATATCCCCTGAAGATCCTGAAGAAAAGGAAGATCCTTTCGGGTTGGACGATGAATGGGAATCTTCGGATAAGAACTTCACAAAGCAGATAAAAATGATGCTTTATGCAGGGAAGAAGGTGCGGAACAAGGAGAGGCTGACCGATGACGAACTAAATCTTGCTGCATTAGATCTGTCGGTCGGTTATAATTACAGCGATAAAGCCGGGATTCACGAAATGAAGGCCATCTATCATCTTTTGAGGAGCCCTCCACAGAAGCCGAGATACAGAAGCGCGAAATACGGAGTAAAGCAGGACAAGGGATTTGCGGCTGGCGTAAGGGCCAAAGATAGGGTTGTAAAACTTGCGTCGGCCCTTGCAGACAAGCATCATTTCAAAAGGGTCACAGAAGCGCCTGTGGAATCCTCAGGAATAGACATATTTCAATATTATGGGAAGGACCTACCTGATTATGTCGTTAATGCAATCAAGAGGGTCAATTCGGTGGATATAGACTTAACAGGGCATAAGATATTTGGCAAGATAATCAGGCGGATGGAGGGCACAGGCAGGACTTTTCCTGAGGCGTTGCTCAGTGAATTGAAAGAGTACAACACGGAGTGTTATAAGTGGATCAGCGACCCTGGAGTGAGGGTCAGAGGAGCCACCAAGATATTTTTCAATAAACTGCTTGAGGAGATTAAGGAATACCCGTCAAGCAAGCCAAACAAGGGGGAAGCCGACGGGATTTACCTGGATTATCTTGACAGGCTCTTTGTCAGCCTTGATTCTCCAGAAAGCGATATTGACTTTGTAAGAGTGGAGACGAATGAATGTGTATGGCATGATATTTATGATCTTACTGGGGCGTGCGTATTCGCCCCGGGATCCAGCAATGAGGCCTCTATACTTTATTGCTTTGACCAGAATATAATACTGCTCTCCCTGAATGCCTATCACAGAAAAGGTGGATTTATAGGCTCCATCGGAAAGGCCATAAATGTAATAACCGAGGATGCTGAAAGAGGATCAAGAGTGTTCCTTGTTGATGGGGTGTTGGGGGGGCCGCATGTTGACACATTGGATCCCTCTTTAGGAGACTGGAAAAGGCTGATGTATTCCGGTATCCTAAAATTGGCTAAGAAGGCTAAGATAGGCCGTTCGGTATTTAACACGCAGCATTCAGGCGGACAATTCAGCGTCCATGATTTCAATGCGTATGTTGCCGAACGGGTTTTTGAGAATCTGACGAACAAGGGGCATGGAGAATATTGGAACATGAGGGAAGGAAAATTCAGGTTGAAGAGGGGACCTTATGACACTCCCAGCGGTTTCCTTAAGACCGAGCAAAAGGGGATATCCTTTGAATACACCCACAACCTCGTTAAGCCTCCGCTTGATGGTTTTTATGTCAGAAACTTTGGTAAGAAAGGCTATAAGGGGGGGCATTTCTTGGACTCATGGTATGAATGGAATAGATTTCTCGGGAGTCGCCATCCTGAATGGAATAATGGCAAAGGATTCGTGAAAGGGATTGAAGTAGATGTCAAGCAAGAGTTAGACAGGCTGGAGAAACAGCTCTATTCCAGCGAATGAAAATACTTGTACTGGTTGAAAATCATAACGGACTCGTAATCCTTTATCGCCCCGGAGAATTCTGTCCTCAGGCTGTTGAGGATTTCCTTGTAATGGGATGAGTCTCTTGAGAATATGCTCAACTCCATGTTCCATCTCCCCAGGGTCTTGACGTACCAAAGCATGTTGGGGTGTTTTTTCAGGTAGGCTACCAGTCTCGCTTCTTCCTGCTCTGTTATGTTGGCGAACCTCAGGAATGCCATGTTCCATTGGTATCCCTGCATATAGAATGATACCATGGGCATGAAGCCCGCTATCACGCCGGTTCTTATGAGGGCCTTGATCCTGGACTTCACAAACTGCTGCGAAACACCAAGCGATTTTGCTATGTCTATTATCCTTATTCTCGCGTCCTGTACCAGCATTTTAAGGATTCCAAGGTCCTTTTTTGTAAATACAGCCATATCAGGTTTTGGGGATTCAAGTTCTTTCTGGAAAGAGGCAGTGTCCCTTATGTAATAACCCTTTGAGGGAGGCATGCCTTCCATCAGCAGGCCCAGGCCTAAATAGCTTTCCCTGACCTCGCTGAGGATCATGTAGTCATTAAGGTAAGCGCCGCAAAGACTGGTTATATTGCCAAGGGTCCTGTCAAACTCCTGGAGGCTGTTGCTTGCTATGAGGAGCCCCACATCCCACTTGCCGCCGCATGTGGCAATCCAAATTATATCCCTGTCTTTCACCAGCTTTTCTATGAACTGCCCCTCCCATTCCTTGTCAAAATGCTGGAGCTGGAGGTATACTATGTGCTTGAGCTTTCCCAGCCTCTTGACATCGACTATTGTTGTGAAGCCTGTAAGGATGCCCTTTTTTGCCAGCACCTCCAGCCTGTAAGTGACCACCTCCCTGCTCAGGCCCACCCTCTTTGCAACATTTGTAAGCGAGAACCTCGCATTCTTGCTGAGTTCGTAAAGTATTCTCCTGTCCTTTACATCAAGCTCTACGTATTTGCCAGGCTTCACCTCAGTCATGTGTCCTATATAGGC
>JACQIG010000009.1 GCA_016198605.1 Candidatus Aenigmatarchaeota archaeon
ATAGCAGGGACAGCAGTGGGCGGCGCAACCCAGGCATCAGTAAGGTGCTAAGTTTTTATTTTTCTGATTCTTCTTATTTTTCTTTTGGTACCTGCAGGACTGGGGAACCAATTCCAATATGGCATCAGGCATATCGCTAACATTTAAGTCAAAGGCCATCCATTATATATTATGAGGCTTTTCGCTGGCCAGTTAGGCAACCGGCTTTATCAAATTGGCTTAAGCCGGAAGGGGCAGAGTAACTGCCGGCTTTATCAAATTGGCTTAAGCCGGAAGGGGCAGGTAGAGCCGATAACGCTGATAATAATAACAGGCATAGTTGTGGCCCTGGTGGGGGCGGCCTATGCGTGGGGGGTGCCGCTCATACAGAAGAGGACTGCCGTGAGCGATTTCTCCTCGGCCGAGAGGTTCATGGTGGACCTTGACCAGGCCATAACAGACGTGGCCAACAGGGGAGGCGGCGAGAGAAGCGTTGACATACCCAAAGGGTTCGTGACGGTGGACACGGCACTCAATGCAGTCCTCCTGGAAATGTCCATGGAGCAGCCGCTGCTGCTTGACTCCACTGTCCCGCTGAGGACAACATTCCTAGGCGATGTCGGGAAATTCGGCGAGGCAGAGCCGAGGGTGATAGACGTGACAGTGGCGAGGGAGGGGACAAGGTACAGGATGGTCCTGAAGGCGCAATACAGGGAGCTTGACACCGCCACTACGCCGCTGCGCGGCTTCAAGATAATGCTCAACCCGCTGGGCAGGGGCGTTGGCACGGACAGGGTGGTTGTCTCCTATGGAGGAAATGAGGCAATGCCCGGAGCGGCAGCCAACGCAGGGGAACTGATACTGACCAGGATAAACGTGGAGCTGCAGTAGTGCTTATTTTAGGCGCAAGGCGAAATAATATCCATGCAGACGGGCCAGTTAAGCTGCCGGCTTTGTCCAATTGGCTCAAGCCGGAAAGGGCAGGTACTTGTCTTCCAGCACACCATGCTGTTCACGATCGCCGTGGGAATATTCATACTGCTTTTTGCCGTCTTCAACATATACAGCACGTATTACAATTCCACTGCAGCCAGGGATCAGATAAAGACCGTGAGGGACGTCCTCCTGGCCAATATCATAAAGCTGGCGGAAAAGGACGGCGACTCCTCCGCGGTGGTGGACCTGCCGAAAAGGATAGGCGACGAGGAGTACATAATGGAGCTCAGCCAGGCCGGGCTCAACATAACCACAACCAGGACCAGCACGAACATCTTCTCGGGGCTTTACGGCATAAACGAAACCTTTGCATTAAGCGGCAGGGCCGCAAGCGGCAAGGGGCAGGTAATCATATTTAAGACGGCCGGGACAATTATAATAAATTAGCTATTTTTGCGGGATACCATGAGGCTAAGGATAAAAAAGAGGGCAATAGCAGGCGGCCTGCCGCCAGCCGGCATAAGGCCGCTGAACTTCAAGATAGACCCGAAACTGCTTGGGGACAAGTTCAAAAGGGGGTACGTGCTGCTGATGGAGAAGCGCAGGAGGGCCGTGCAGGAGCAGATGAAGGGCCTGGCCCTGACGCCGCAGGAGCAGATGTTCTACCAGCAGTTCTTCCTCGGCGCAATGGGCGGCGGCGGCTTCCCAGGCTATCCCGGCGGGCCAGGCACCGGGGCAGAACAGAAGCCAGCGGAAGCCGAAAAGACCGTAAGGGTTGAGGTGCAGCTGGAGGGTTTCTCACTGCCCACAGGCGCATTATATGAGGGCAAGATAGGCTTCCTGCCGGAGCAGAAGGTCCAGCTTGTCGGCTTCAACGTGAGCTATCCGCTGATACCCAAACAGCCGCGCAGGGGCGAACGCGTTTTCGCGATGGCCAACATAAGGTGGGACCCCGCCTCTGGCGAGGTGATATACAACGTCATTGAGCCGCCCCTGTCTGCTGAGGACAAGCAGATAACAGAGAAGATAAAAAAAGAGCTGGAGGAGAGGCTTGACATAGACTTCATAAAGCTCGGGCCCGTGAAGGCGAAGAACATGCTCGTTGACGAGATAGCCGCCTCACTCGTGAAATACAAGGACATAACACCCGAAAGGCAGACGCTGATAAACTACTACATACAGAGGGACGTCGTCGGCTACGGCAAGCTTGAGGCGATAATGAACGACCCCAACATAGAGGACATATCATGCGATGGCATACGCATACCCCTATATGTCTACCACAGGGACCCTAAGTTGGGCTCGCTAAGGACCAACATCTATTTTGACACGGCCGAAGAGCTAAACCTCTTCGTGGCCAGGATGGCGCAGAAATGCAAGAAGACAATATCCATCGCAGAACCCCTGCTTGATGCCACGCTGCCGGACGGCTCCAGGATGCAGGCAACGCTCGGGACTGACATAGCAAGGAAGGGTAGCAATTTTACCGTCAGGAAATTTACTGAACTTCCACTAACACCAACGCACATGCTGAAATACGGGACACTTGACTCGATGCAGATGGCATACCTCTGGATGGCCATAGAGAACGGCATGTCAGTCCTGGTATCCGGCGGGACAGCCACGGGCAAGACGTCCCTCATGAACGCGCTCTCGCTTTTCATAAGGCCCAACCTGAAGATCGTCTCAATAGAGGACACGGCCGAGCTAAGGCTCCCGCACCCCCACTGGATACCGCATGTCGCCAGGACAGTGCTCGGGACCGGCGGCAAGAAGGGCGAGGTGACGCTTTTCGACCTGCTGAAGTCCTCCCTCAGGCAGAGGCCTGACTACATAATAGTCGGCGAGGTAAGGGGCAAGGAGGCATTCGTGCTGTTCCAGCAGATGGCGTCCATACCGGGTGAGGAAAAGGTCATGGTCCTGAAAGGCAACAGGCTTGAAAGGATGCCAATAGGCTCTGTGCAGAACCCAAAAGGCTGCAGGATACCCACCATAGATCCTGACACCCTTAAAATCAGGATGGCAGACCTGAAAATGAATGTTGAACACCCCGCAACAAATGAGCTTTATAAGATCACGACAAAGACGGGAAGGGAGATCATCGCAAAGGGCTCCCATTCGCTTTTCACGCTGTCCGGGGGAAACATAGAGCCAGTCATAATAAGCGAAAGCAAGCCTGGCGACAAGATATTAATACCTGCAAGGCTGCCTTGCGGGTATAACAACGCGGATTATCTGGACCTTACAGAGCTGATGCCTGACATAAGGGTTTATTCGCCTTCATATGTGAGGCAGGCTAGCAGGAAGCTCGGATTTGAAAAGGCTTCAAAAATAGCAGGGTTCACAACAATATCAAACTATTACGGCGTGAATAACTGCGCGCTGCCAGCGGATAGGTTCAAGCGCCTCATGAAGGAGGCAGGGATAGACTATGAAACAGGGGGAATAATGGTGAGGTTTGAAAGAGGCAAATCCCCCCTGATGCCAGCAAGGCTAAAACTGTCTCCTGAACTCCTCAGGTTCTTGGGATACCACATATCAGAAGGAACCATTAACACGGCAAGGAAAAACAACTCAATGGCCGTGTATAACAAAAACAAGGAAGTACTCAGTGACATGAGGCGCTGCATAAAATCAATAACGGGCAAGATGCCAAAAGAAAGGGAAGTGAAAGGATACGGGACAGCAACCGAATTGAGGTTCAACAACAAGACACTGTTTGAAG
>JACQIG010000093.1 GCA_016198605.1 Candidatus Aenigmatarchaeota archaeon
ACCATCCAAAACCACCCTTAGCCTTGCTTTTGCAACTTTTAAGGATTATTAAAAGTTAATTAATTCTTTGGCCTGGGTATATAAATAGCTTTTTTCAGGGGTTGTTGTCATCTGTGGATAGTATCCTTATGGTAACTTGCGATTTAACACCTCACAGTAGCAGTCCTGGAGCCTGAACCGGTGGTTATCCTGTAGTCGCATGTTCCGCTGCAGGGATCCTTAAGGGTTGCAACCCCGCTCCTTGGAATCAACGAGGCATCAAAATAGCTTCCTAAAGTCCCCCCACCCTTTGTGACGGAGAAATCCGTGCAGGCTGCCGTGCTGCCTGAGAGTGGGCAGACATAGTTCCAGGAGGGTTGCTTTGTTGTGAAGTCTATAACACCGTTATAAAACCTGACCTCATCTATGACACCATCAAAATGCCACTGCGCCCGCCCTATCATCATGTCCGTTGCCCCGGCATAGTTTATGTCGCCCAGCGTTTCCCCGTTCATTGATATGTCCAGGGAGGACAAGTTGCCATTCACATATACCTTTGGGTTTGCGCCGCTCTGGAAGACAATGGCCACATGTGTCAGCTGGTCCAGCGGGAATTTCGTGCCGGAATCAAACCATGCGGGCTCCATGCCAGGCCCAGGGCCCCCCACATAGTTAACCTGCAGCCTGATGAACCCATTGCTTCCGCCGTCATCCACCGTGAGCACCCTATAGCCACTGTCCCTGCCGTCACCTGCAGCCCCCAGTATTATGCCCCTTGCAAATGGGGGATTGAAGCTCTCAGGCTTTATCCAGAACTCCAGAGTGAAGGTGTTTATGGCAAGCACGGGCGAGTAGGGGATTGCCATCTCCGCGCCTGTAGTAACCATGCCAGCCGTCCCTGAAAAATCAACCGCGCTGCCAAACCTGCCGGGGACCCATGAAAAAGGGCCGCTCAGCATGCCATTGTGGTTCCCTGTGGCATCAAATCCTGTGGCCCCGGAACCCTCATCAAGGTGCCAGAGGGCTCTGGTGTTTGCATCGGGCTGGTAAGGGTTTGTCTGCATCAGTGACGCGGTTATGCTTATATCAGACGTACCAGCGTTGTTGAGGATCACATTGGCCTCACCGGCAGCGCAGAATGCATCCCCAACCTGGATAACCTTTGATGTGATGGAGCCCATGTACACTGCTACATACATGTAAGCTGCACCTGCCAGTGAAATGGTTACCAGAAGGAGTATGATGATTGATATGACAGGGGTAATGCCCTTCATACAATATAATTCTATCTCACCATTCTTATAGCATGGCAAATCTTTACCTCTTCAGGCTGGGCAAGAATGCGGAGCTTTCCATAGCAGAAATAACATCTCTCATGAAAATGTATGGCGCAGGTTTTTCGGTTAAGCACCATGATGAAGATATCCTTCTCCTTGAATTAGACAAAAAGCCAGCACATCTTGAGAGGCTCGGCGGGACAATAAAGGCCGCGGAGGTGCTGGATGTCTTTGAAGGCGGGATTGGCGAAATCAATACTGCCCGCTATTTCCCCGGCGTGGAATCAAGGGTTGTTTACGGCGTGAGCGCTTATGGGGACAGCCAGGCGGGGAACTTTGAGCATGTTTCCGAGGCGCTAAGGGAGAAGCTGAAAGCCGAAAGGATAAAGGCCAGCTGCATAAAGCCCATGGACTCTGAGCTGTCCCATGGGACAATCGTCAGGAAAAGGGCGAGCGAAGTGATGATTTTCCAGCAGGGAGGCAAGACATACCTTGGGAGGACGGTGTTCGTGCATAACCCCTTTGAATTCCAGAAGAGGGACATCGGGAAACCCGAGCAGAGGAGGGAGCTTGCCATCCCCCCCAGGCTTTCCAGGATACTGATAAACCTTGCAGGCATAAAGTCAGGCACCCTCCTGGACCCCTTCTGCGGCGTGGGGAACATACTGCAAGAGGCAGGCCTGATGGGCTACGCGCTCCTGGGCCTTGACAGGAATTCCAACCGCATACCCGAATGCAGGAGGAACCTTGAATGGGCGAAGAGCACATACAGGGCTGGCTTCCGCCATAAGGTAATCAATGGCGACGCTGCCAGGCTGGCTGGCTATTACAAGGAGGGTTCCATTGACGTCATAGCCACGGAGCCCTACATGGGCCCTGCCCTCAGGAAGACGCCCAACCCCTCCAAGGCTTTCAGGCTAATCTCAGGCCTGAAGCCCATGTATGAGCAGGCTTTGAAGGGCATGTACGCGGTCCTCAGGCCGGGCGGAAGGGTGGCCATAGTCGCCCCGCGCTTCCATTCCAGGAGCAAGCCCACGAGGCTTGGCATTGAGGCGCTGGCCGAAAAGGCGGGCTTCAGGGTGATAGACCCCCTGGAGGGGTCGGGGATATGGCATGAAAGGCCCCTAACGGACTTCGGCGAAAGGCACAGGCTAATAAGGGAGATGCACGTTTTTGAGAAGTAATTACCTGTATATTCTGTCATGATGCGCAAAATCAAGGAATATGACCTTCTTTTCCTTCTCGTCTATGGTGAATGTAAGGACAAATGGATCAAAATGCACCCTCCTAACCCCAACCATCACATTTGAGAGTGGCTTATATTGGTGCGGGTCTTCTACTATCTCCCTCATTTTCCTTGATATTCTTTCGTACACGAGAGGATTTTTCCTTATTAATTTTTTCAGAATCCGCTCAAGGCTTGGCGTTATAACAGAAGAATAGGCCATTATATCACTGTTTCAGATACTTGTCTAGCTCATCTGTGGAAGCAAAAGCCTTGCCTTTCTCTTCCGCTATTCTTTTCAGTCTTTTTGCATATTCAGGCCTCACTTCCCTGTGCTGGAATTCGTCTATCTCATTTACTGCTATCTTTATTTCCCTGACTTCGGATCTGAGGGATTTTACTTCTTTAACCAGCTGCTTCAGTAACTGTTCCGCCATAGGATAGTTTTAGCCTGCTGGAATAAAAAGCTTGATATACTGCGCAGTGGGTGGCACAGGCTAATAAGGGAGATGCACGTATTCGGGAAATAGCATATGGGATTAGCGGCCGGCATCTTTTTCAAATTCTTCAACTGAAGAATAGATTTTTCCCGTGGATTCCATTATCCTCCAGCTTTCTTTTGTATTCCGGC
>JACQIG010000095.1 GCA_016198605.1 Candidatus Aenigmatarchaeota archaeon
AGCCTGTTCCGCTCAAGCATGTTCAGGAAGTCAGTGTTTCCGCCAGTATTGATCTGGTACATCCTCTCTATTTTCACTCCACGATCGGCGAACAGCTTTGCAAGCGTCCTGTGGAGTATTGTGGCGCCCACCTGCGCCTTTATGTCATCCCCTACTGCCGGCAGCCCCTTCTTCTGGAACTTGGCGGCCCAGCCGGGCTCTGACACGATGAAAACGGGCATGCAGTTCACGAATGCCACCCCCGCGTCCAGGGCGGCCTGCGCGTAATATTGGACAGCCTCCTCTGAGCCAACTGGCAGGTAGTTGACAAGCATGTCTGCTTCCGCCTCCTTCAGCGCCTTCGCGACGTCCACGGGCTTCTCCTCGGAGACCTTGAATGCCCTGTCTTCGGCATAATGCTTCATGTGGTCCGCGACGCCGTCAAGCACGGGCCCCTTCTGGACTGCCACGCCAAGGTCCGGGACATCCTTCTGGAATACCTTGGTGCAGTTGGGCTTGGCGAATATGGCCTCTGACAAGTCCCTGCTGATTTTCCTCGCGTCAATGTCAAAGGCAGCCACGGGCCTTATGTGCGAGATCTTGTAGCCGCCCAGCACGTTGTGCATCAGGCCTGGCACCAGCTCGTCATTGGAGTCCACTTGATTGTAGTAGAACAGGCCCTGTATCAGGCTTGAGCAGCAGTTGCCTATGCCTGCAATGGCGATCTTGATCTCCTTCCCCATTATTTTACACCCGTAAAGTATTATGCGAGGGTGTATTTATATGTTTTATGGACGTAAAACAAGCCTACCCGAACGTGAACGTGTATATCCTGAACCCCTGGCCTGCCTTTATCTCAACCATATGGGCATCGTAAGAGTTGGAAAAAACCAGGTTGTATAGCCTGTGGCTGTCTATGGTTGAAATGCTCCTCCCGCCTTCTATTGCAATATCAGACCCCTTGCTGCCCGCATCAACGTAATCCCCGTCTAATTTTATCTCCAATTCATTCCCGACACCAGACCCTGCCACTATGTTCACTGCCCGGGCATAATAGGCTAGCAGTATCCTCCCGTCCTGTGAAACGAGTTCCATGTTGTCCTCGTTGTTCTTCCACGAGCCTTCCAGGTATATTGCATTGGGCGATATGTTATCCGGAATGGAATAGTTTACTGTCTCTTCCGGCTTGAAGGCTTCAGGGCTCCCCAGGGGCTGCCTGGCGAACTGGTAGCCGAAATACAACTCAGGGGTGAGCACCTGCGTGAAGTTGACCTCGGTGGCGTTGGGCTTCACCATCCCAGACACGTCAAGCGACGCGTCCCTCTCCTTCAGGAGGGCTTGTATGGCTGCCTCCGTCTCCTCATAAGCGCCCTCGCCTATGTGGTCATAGCGTATGTTCCCCTGCGCGTCCACCAGGTATTTCCTCGGCCAGTATTTGTTGTCGTAAGCATTCCAGGTGGCGTAGTCATTGTCCTGCACCACGGCATACTCTATCCCATATTTCTCCACCGCTGCCTTCACATTTCCATACTCCCTCTCGAAGGCGAATTCAGGCGTGTGCACCCCTACTATAACAAGTCCCTGGTCCTTGTATTTCTCATGCCAGGCGTTCAGGTAGGGCAGCGTCCTGATGCAGTTGATGCATGAGTAAGTCCAGAAATCAACCAGCACCACTTTCCCGCGCAGGCTCTCAAGGGTTAGCCCTGGCTCTGTGTTTATGTAGCCGCTTATTCCAGAAAACTCTGGGGCTTTGCCCAGGTTGGGAAGCGAGAGCTGCCCTTGAGGTATGTTAACTAGAAAGGCTCCGGCAACTACAAAAGCGGCTATTATCCCGAAAACAACCAGTTCAGTCTTCATATCTCACTGTTCTTTCCTGACCTCGGCGGCTGTAGCGCCTGCCATGTAAGAGAAGAAGGCGGGGAGCAGGGGGAGTATGCATGGGGATATAAACGTCACTATGCCTGCTATAAATGCCGCGAAGAAGTTCAGTTGCTCCGCTGTCCCGGCCATGAATTCAGACCCTACCAGGAAGCTGGATATTATCCCTATGTAATTGAAAAGCACTAGCGCTCCTATGGCCACTAGCAAAAGCCCTCCTATTATGTTGAAATATTTCAACACATGCTGGGAGCGTTCTATGAAGACCGACATCCTTGATGCAAACGCACCTGTTATCAGGAACGGTATGCCTATCCCCAGAGAATATGCCATGAGTAGGAAAAAGCCCGACCCTGGGGAAGTCGCTGCAAGCGCATATATGGATCCCAATATGAATCCCACGCAAGGAGTCCACCCAACCGCAAAGGCTACGCCGAAAACGAAAGAGGTTAGATAGCTGCTCCTGAACCTCCTCACCTTGATCTTGTGTTCCCTGGACAGAAACGGTATCCTGTACTTCAGGGAGAGCATTAACAGCACGCCAAAAAGCATTATTACAAGGCCACCTACTGTCCTGAATATGTTTACCGCGGTGAAAGCCACATTTGAAAGCAGCGTCTGCAGCAATACTCCTACAATGGAGAGTACCACCGTGAAACCAAGCACAAAGGCAACAGAATTGAGGAATATTGCCGTTCTCTGGTTCATGCTAACACCACGGGCCTCAAGCCAAGGCCTTGTTTATTTCAGATAGATACCTGTCCTTGTTCCATGATTCAGGGGATTTCAGGACCTGCTGTCCATTCTTCAGGAAAACCTTTGTGTGCTGGTAGGGAACGCCAAACTGCTCTGCAAGTCCCCTCTCATCTGCGTCTGTCTGGTCGTCGTTGAAGTTCACCCTGAAGGCGACAACGTTGCCAGTGCTTAGCTGGTCAAAAGCCGCGTACATCTCCGGTATCTCTGCCCTGCATATCGGGCACCAGTTGGCGTAGAAGTACAAAACAACAAGCTTGTCAGACTGCAGCGCATTGTCATAATCCGCCTTGTTGAAGTCTATCACCGGTGCGGAACTTCCTGCAAGCACAGCCCCTGAATATCCAGCCTGCGTCCCACCTGTGTCATCCTGGGGCGGTATCATTGTCCCGTCGGGCTTGACCATGGTGCCGTCTGGTTTTATAATGGTGCCATCCGGCTTCACCATTGTTCCATCTGGCTTGACCATTGTCCCGTCTGGCTTCACCATTGTGCCGTCTGGCTGTATAATTGTCCCGTCATTGGCTGGCTGGGCCTGCATGTAGTAGAAAGCGCCGCCTGCCACGACTATTATGGCTGCCACTGCGGCTATTATAACAGAACTGGCTATCGCCTTCATAAGATAAAGAGAAATTCCTGGCCTTATAAGCCTTATCCAATATCCGCAAGGGGAAAAATAATTATGGGTGCCTCCGCGTGGAGGACACCCCTTAATGCAAAACTAATTGATTTTTATCACGGGGCACACGAAGCGGTGGCCTGTGTCCACCAGCGACGTGGCGCTGGCGACTACATCTTCCGCATTTGTGGGTTGCGTTGTTATGCCGTAAGCCAGCACAACAGCCCATCTCCCGCCATTGTAATCGGGCATTCCGGGAGCCGCATCCGAGACCGGCACGCACGCCTGGCAGTCAGGGAACATGTAGAGCGTGTCAAAGTTCCCGTTGTCAGGGACATGCGCCGGCGTGACTGCGCTCCTATACACCTGGTCAAATGCATAGAAAGCCCCGCCTGGCGGGCCAACGGGGCTGCCTTGGATGTCAGGGTGTGCCAGGGCGCCTGGTGCAAGTGCCATGCTTGCAATAAGCACCGCCATCAGCAATGATATCTTTTCCATAATTACCTCCTTTTGTTTTACCAGAAAATACTGCTTATTCTCCAGCTGCCTATAAAAGACTTATCCAATATCTTCCAAGGGTTGACACTCTCGTATATGCCGCCAAATATGCATGCTGTTCAAGTCGGAAACTATTCCAGGCTTATCCAGAGAAGTATCGCCAGGCCTGCCGCTTTCACAATCTCCAGTATGTTCGCATTGAGCGCCGCTTCAGCTGAATAGTACATCACCATGGCAGTGTCGAAATACATGGCCATTATGGTCTCTATGAGCAGGAAGCCGGCGAAGAATATCAAGCCCGCCGTGTACTTGGACTTGAGCTTGCTGTAGTTAGAGGCGTATATGAAAAGCAGTGCGGCCAGCAGGAGCATGTTGATTATGTGTATCCCAGCTGCAAACAAGTCCGCTGCCATGAACATATCACCCCGGGATTCCTTATAAGCCTTTTCCAATATGCGCCTCCATTTCCTCCAGGACCGCGCCGTTCTTCCCGAGCAGCGGGGAAAGGAAATACAGGCTGCCGTATTTCTTCTTCTCAAGGACAACGAGATTGCTTTTCACCAGGACGCGCATGTGGTGCATTATTGTCGTGTAATCCATGCCAAGCTTGGTGGCCAGCTGGTTCATGTTGCTGGGCCTCTCCTTCAATATCAGGAGTATCTTCAGCCTGACAACCCCTCCTCTTGTGCCGCCAAGGTAAAGCCAGAGTATCCTCTTCAGGTCCTTTTCTGTGATTAGCATGCCAAGCACTTGGATAGGAATTGTTTCAACGTCTTAAGAAACTGCCGCACATTCCTCCGCTGTCATGGTACATGTAGAATTCTATATCCCTGCAAAAAAAGCATTTATCCTTGCTGCGATTCCAGGGCCACATGCTTGACCTCAACAGGGTCCTTCCTGTCTGGCGCGCGGGTGCCTTTCCTCAGCATCACCAGCCTCTTCCTTGGCCCCGGTATGGAACCCGCAACAAGCATGTAGTCCCCGTCAACGGGGCCATAATTCACCCAGCCGCCCGCGGGGTTCAGCTTGCCTGATGCGATCTTGAGTATCCTCTTGTTGTATTCCGTCCTTGTCTGGAAGCCGAGCTGGCCCGGCATGGGCTTGTCTCCTGGCTTCACCCTTGCCCACTGCCTCGGCCCGAGGTTCCCTATATGCCTCCTCTTCTTCTTGGCCTTCCTTATCCTCACCTTGACTCCGAAACGCTTTACGGGCCCCTGGAAGCCCTTGCCCTTTGTCACGGCCTTCACGTCAACGAACTCTCCCTCCTTGAAGACTTCCTCAGCCTTGATCTCCTTGCCAAGCTTCTGCTTCGCGTATTCCCATTTGCTTTTCGCGTCCCCTCCCATCTCCAGCTCAAAAAGCTCGGGTTTTTTCTTGCCTATCCCGGATTCCCTGGGGCTTGTATTGACAAGCAGCCTGACGTCAGAGATCTTATCAGATGTTTTTTCCGCCTCTTCAATCTCCCTCTTTGTCTCGTGTTTCTTTGGCAGCCTCGTCTTCCTTTCAAGGTCCTTGTGCGGCTTCTCGGCCCAGATGACGCGGGAAGAGGCGGGGCCATTGTAAGTCTTCCTGTAGAGGACAATCCCGGCAACGGAAAGCGATGGGCAGTCAAGTATTGTCACGGGCCTGACAACCTCCTGCCCG
>JACQIG010000091.1 GCA_016198605.1 Candidatus Aenigmatarchaeota archaeon
CTTTTGCTACGTCTTTGTGATGCTTTATTGCTGTCACCCTTTCCTTGACAGACTGTATCCCTTTATCTGATATTTTTGTCCTTCCAACTTTCAAATAAGCGAACATCTTATCCACGTCCAGCGTGTAAAGCAGCGTCCCGTGGACCATTGTCGCGCCATTCCTTCTTGTTAAGGCAGATCCTGAAACTTTCTTTCCTGTAACAATTATGTCATTAATAGGCTTGAATTCTGATTCTATCCCCAAAAGCCTCAGTGCGTCAACAATGTGCCCGCACACACGCCTGTATGCCTGGTTTACATCATGCGGCAAAAGAGCTTCTGGTGTAATCATGCTGAACGTCATCGCCTCGCCGTCCTGGTACATCGCGCCGCCGCCTGTTATGCGCCTTATTATGTCCACGCCATGCTTCCCGCACTCATCCACGTCCACCTCGTCATGAAGCTTCTGGAAGTGGCCTATTATCACGGCAGGCTTCTCCCACTCGTAGAAGAATATCGTCGGGGAGGCTTCGCCTGCGCCTACGGCCTCCATGCAGGCCTCCTCAAGGGCAAGGTTCATCACGCCCCTCCTCTTCTCAGGCCCTATCACCCTCCATTGCATAACATCTCCTGCGGCTGCATGAAGCCCATGTCAGCCGCCGGCCTTCACGGCCTCCATATAACCTCTTGTATGATTTCCGGCGTTATCCCTATGAGCTGTATGGAATTTGATTCCATCACACCAGATATCATCTTGGCTGCATTTCCAATCTCATTGACATCAAGGCCCACCAGGCTCTCCTCTATAAGGGCCAGGCACTCCTCGGGGTGCACGAAGAAATCGCCGCTTATTGTTATGCCTTCAATCCTCTCGGCGAAGTCCACATTGACCCTTATGAGCTTCTCAGCCTTCTTCTCCGCAAAACCCTGCATGGTTCCTCATTGAAACAAGGATATAAATCTCTTCGGGGATAATTAAAGTGGGGAACCCATATGCCAGGGGAAAGCAGCCTCATTGAGTTCTACGGGACCGAGTGCGTCCACTGCAAGGAGATGGAGCCTCTTATAGAGAGGCTGAAGAGCGAGGCGGGCCTTGTTGTGGAGAGGATTGAGGTCTGGCACAATGCCAAGAACGCCGAGATGCTCCAGCAGTACGACCGGGGCTTCTGCGGGGGCGTGCCGTTCTTCTTCAACAGGAAGACGGGCAAGTGGATCTGCGGCTCAACAAGCTGGGAGAAGTTCAGGGCCTGGGCCGAGGGGAAGTGAGCGTATCATGCTAAAGATATATCATACCTTTCTGAGCCAAGTCTTATGTGTTTAGGGTCCGCCGGTTCTTTATCAACTCCGTGTGCTCTTGCGCCAAAGCTCCAGTGTATTCCTTCAGCATCTCCTTCAGCGTCTATGTATAAGCCTTCTTTGTCCTCACCTAGGATGCCTACAATGGTCCTGTGGTACACCCCGACATCACAATATTCAGTTACCCTAACCCTCCTGCCAACTCTAATATCCCCTTCATCCATGGCCATGATAAATTAACATCACCAAGGTTTTTAAGCCTTCGCTCTCGCATTTCACCCCTGGCCTCAGCGGATTTGATCATTATAAGATTCTGGCATGATAAAATATAATAGGAAGAACCTTACAAATTCATTATGCATTACAAGACAAAGTCATTCCTGAGCCCTAAGGTTGACGTGCGGAATTCACGGCTTGGCGGAAAAGGGCTGTTTGCTAAAACGCCCATCAAGAAAGGGGAGATGGTCATAGTATGGGGCGGGACATTGATTGCTGAAGCAGACATAAAGATGGGAAGATATAGAAAGCACACGGCTGTTGAGATCAACAGGGGAATGTATATTGCGAACAGGCCGGATGACCAGCCCAGCAAGGACGACTTCATGAACCATTCCTGCAACCCGAATCTCTGGCTAAAGGATGAGGTGACGCTAGTTGCCAAAAGGAATATCAGGAAAGGCGAAGAATTGACAGCAGATTATGGAACCTGGCTGTCGAGGCCGCATTATAGAATGAAATGCAAGTGCGGCTCTCCTTTATGCAGGAAGGTTATCACAAGCGGCGACTGGAAAAGGAAGGATATCCAGGGAAGGTATAAAAACCATTTTTCACCTTACCTCAACGAGGAAATCAAGAAACTGAGAAAAGGTCACAATCGGTAAGTCATCTTAATTTTAACCACCTTCCCCAATTATTAACTGGATACCATGCCGCAGGCATCGCGCGACTACGTCTATGACGAGGAGAGGCTGAGGCTCAGGATCAATTGCCTGGGCTACCTATACGGCCCATCCCTGGAGGACTTCCCTGACTGCATGGCCAGGGTGATGGACACGATACTGGACGTGAAGAAGGTGGCCAGCGTGGTGCTTGTGGGCACGCGGGAATATGAATACGACGAGGACCAGGTGAGGCTGCTCAGCGAGATGGCCTCCGTCCTTGAGACCGTGATAAGGGAGAGGATGATCTCCTACGGCAGGCTTGGCAATGAGGCCTGCAAGCAGGCCTACCCCGAATGGAGCTCAAGGATGCAGTACACAGTCCTGGAATTGCTTAGGCGCGACCCCATTGGCGCATACGTGGAAGTGGTGAGAGAGATAAGGCACATGAGGGAGAGGATGAAGGGCACGTCCTCCCGCCAGCACTATGGCTGCTACTACAATTACGTCAAGAACATCCTGCTGCCGCTCAAGGGGCTCCTGGAGAGGACGGAGATGATACGGATAGCGAAGCCCTACGCGGCAGGCTACCACATAGGCGACAGGACGCTCTACAGGGAGATGTTCATGCCAAATGCCAAGCCCAACTTCATGCTGACCCGCTACATGATAACCCCCCCTGAAAAGGGCAAGTCAATGGACAGGTACGCCGTGGGCGACACGCAGGTGGAGATATACAGGCTCCCCGAATCAACGCAATACCTCTATTTTGTCGTCCCCCCGGAGTTCAACCTGAGCGAGCAGAAATACACCCTACTTGACGAGGCAAAGCGCCACATGGCAGCCCACAAGCCTGTCACAAGCGAGTTCGTAAGGTCCGAGCGCGTCAGGGAGATATTCTACAGCATAGGCAAGGACACGCTCAGGGACGTGGCGGAGAAGATGGGCATAAGCCTCACGGCAAAGGAGCTTGACCAGCTCGCGAATATACTCACCAGGTACACGGCAGGCTTTGGCGTGCTTGAAATCCTGCTTTCAGACGAGCGCGTGCAGGACATATATGTCAACTCCCCGATAGAGCGCCTGCCAATACTGGTCTTCCACCAGGATTATGAGGAGTGCAGGACAAACCTGATACCGTCCACCGAGGACGCAGAGTCCTGGGCAACGAGGCTGAGGATACAGTCCGGCAGGCCGCTGGACGAGGCGAACCCAGTCCTTGACACGGACCTGACCGTGCCTGGGGGTTCGGCAAGGTTCGCCGTCATAACAAAGACGCTCTCGCCCCATGGCCTCGGCTTTGCCATAAGGAGGCACAGGGACAAGCCCTGGACGCTCCCGCTTTTCATAAAGTCAGGCATGCTCAACCCGCTGGCTGCGGGACTGCTCTCCTTCCTGATAGACGGGGCGGTATCAATCCTGGTGGCAGGGGGCAGGGGCGCAGGGAAAACGTCGCTGCTGGGCTCAATGATGCTTGAGATACTCCCCAAGGTCAGGATTATTACGCTGGAGGACACTCTAGAGCTCCCGGTGGGCTACCTGAAAGACCTGCACTACAACATAGAAAGGCTCAAGACAAGGTCTGTCATCACGAGGGTGGAGACCGAGATGCCCGCGGACGAGGCGCTCAGGACTGCATTAAGGCTAGGGGATTCTGCGCTGATTGTCGGTGAGGTGAGGTCTTCTATTCCTGGGTGGGAGGAGGTATTAGTTATTGAAAACGGGATTACAACGAGGGTTCCAATTGAAAAGCTGGAGAACAAAGACGTAAAGAGCTATAAGGTGCCTACCTTTGGATTTGACCTCAAGGTGGGATTAAGGCCATTGGCAGGATTTGTAAAGCACCCTGTGAGGGACAGGTTTCTTGAAGTGGTAACAAAAACAGGAAGAAGGGTTACAGTGACACCAGACCATTCGCTTTTCCATGCCACAAAAGACTTCAGGATCGCTCCTGTAGAGTGCAAAGACCTCAGGGAAGGGGATTGCATAGTAATACCCTCATCCATTCCTGCAGGGTTCAACGATGTGGACCAATTGGATGTTACTAGAATACTACCTGACTTCAGGTTGGAGAACTTTGAGGATAATACCAGAGAAGCCATAAGAAGGCTGGGGTGGAAGAAGGCTACGCAGGTTGCGGGGGTTAAAAGTGGAGACATTTATAATTACTTTAGGACAGCTTCTGATCAGCAGATAAACCTCCCGATAGCTTCCTTTGAAAGCCTTATACAAGAAGCCGGAGTAGGGTGTGATCGTGCACAGCTAAAGGTCACAAGAGGTTCTGGAAACTCGATACCAGCCGTATTGTCGGTAAATGAGGATTTTTGCAGATTCCTTGGCTATTATGTCAGTGAGGGCTACTATATGTCCTCCAGTGGAAAAGGCGGCAGTGTAATCCTAACAAACTCTGATGAAAAGCTGCTTGCGGACATGATAAACTTGTCAAAAAGCATTTTTGGGATGGAGCCAAAACTGAGAAAGGTTTATGGTTTAGGAGAAAGCACACAAGTAAGGCTTGGGAGCATACCATTGGCAACCCTCTTCAGCAGATTGGGTTCAGGGAGGATAGCCGGAGAGAAGCGGGTGCCGTCTATAATATTCGGCCTGAGCAGGCGCAAGATAGCAGCCTTCCTTCGCGGCCTTTACAGCGGAGACGGAAGTTTTACAGCATCCAAAAAATCCGGGAATTGCGTAAGGTATTTTACAACTTCAAAGAAGCTGGCAGAAGATGTTGCTTATCTATTGCTTGGCTTTGGAATTGTTGGAACAATAAGGCATACTAAATCCAGAAAGCCAAACCACAGCGATCTGTGGAATGTCAGCTTCAAAGACAGGGAAATGGTTGAGACATTCTTAAGGGAAATAGGATTTGAGCAGAAGCAGCCTAAGATGATGATCAAAGGCTGGAGACATTCCAATGTCAATTCTGTTAAGCTGGCCAGGGAGGAATTGAGAAAGCATTTGCTTGAGTATCCAAGGCAATATAGGCATCTGTTCAGATTTGAAAGATGCAGCAAGACTTATCTAAAACAGGTTGCTAATGATCCAAGATGCCGGGTTTCTGAACAGCTCAAAACCTTTGCAAATGGCGAGTTTTTCCTTGACGAGGTGAAGGAGATAAGGGAAATTGCATTAGAAAAGCCAGTTCCCGTATATGACCTCAGTGTAGAGCCTTCCCAGAACTTTATAGGAGGCTTCGGGGGCATACTGCTGCATAATACGGAAGCCAAAGCCCTGTATGAGGCAATGAGGATAGGGGCGCTCTCCAACGTGGTGGCGGGCACCATACACGGCGAATCCGCCTACGGCGTGTATGACAGGGTGGTGAATGACCTTGGCGTCCCCCCGACCAGCTTCAAGGCCACGGACATCATACCTATAGCCAAGATGCTCAGGTCCGCGGACGGCCTGCACAGGTTCAGGAGGATGACAGAGATAACAGAAGTCAGGAAGGAATGGGATGCCAACCCCTCAAAGGAGGGCGGCTTCGTCAACCTGATGGAATATTCAGGCAAGGAGGACACCCTCAAGCCCACGGACACGCTGGTTAACGGCGAATCCCAGGTCCTTAACAGGATAGCCTCCTACGTGAAGGAATGGTCAGGCAATTGGGATTCTGTTTGGGAGAACATAAAGCTCAGGGCCAAGATAAAGGAGGTCACGGTAGGCATATCCCAGAAGCTGGGCAGGCCTGAGCTGCTTGAAGCCGAGTGGGTTGTCAAGTCCAACCAGCGCTTCCACCTGATACAGGAGCAGGCCAGGGAGGATGCCGGCTACTCAGACCCCAAGAGGGTCTACAGGGAGTGGCTGGAATGGATGAAACCCTCAGTCATGGCGCCGCAGAAGGGCGCCATAGGCTCCGCTAAAACAAGATAAAACAAAAAATTTAAACTCAATGCGGCCTTTCCGGCTTGAACCAATTGGATAAAGCCGGCAGGCTCTCATGCCACTCCAGCAAGCCTAGAATTTCCTGTGCTTCTGGAAGCAGTCTCTGCAATAAACAGGCCTGTCAGCAGAAGGCTTGAAGGGCACCTGCGTCTTTGCGCCGCAGTCCGAGCATGTTGCGTCGTGCATCTCTCTCGGTCCCCTGTCGAAGCTTCTCCTTGGGCCTCCTTCCATTCTCATACTATTCCTCTCTTATATTAACACACTCTTCAGAACAAGCCATAGGTAACTATTGCCTTACTGAACATGTGTCATTCATTTTTAGGGTACATATTTAAATACGCATTGCCCGCCTCTCTAGAGGCTCAGCTGCCCGGAAACCTTTATATTTCTTGGATAGCCTCTTAATCAATATGGCTTTTGGGAGCGCTGTCCCATACAAGCGCAGGGAGTTCTGCAATGGCGTGGAGTGCCCTGTGCAGGTGGAGATGAACAGGGTGGTTGAGGGTTCGGAGGAATACGAGACCCTTAGGCTCAACTGCAAGCACCATTGCCTGTTCACGGCGCATGATTTCCACAAGTGGCTGACTGAGCACGGGTTCATAATAATCAAGAAGCCCACTGGGAGCGAAGGGGGCAGACAAGAGGCAAAGGCTTAATTGCTGGCTAGTGCCAATGTCACAAAGCCAGACTGATGCAATTAATCAAATCATCAAGGAGGCAAAGATAGCATGGACTGGGGAATGAAGAACAGGATGTCAAGGCTGATAAGGCCGGATACGGGAGGCAGCGTGATGCTGGCCGTTGACCACGGCTATTTCCTTGGGCCTACCACAGGGCTGGAGAAGGTGGGCTGGGCTGTGAAGGACCTTGTCCCCCATGCGGACGCCCTTGCGCTTACCCGCGGGGTCCTGAGGCATGACATAAACCCCGGCTGGGATGTGCCCATAATATTGAGGGTCTCAGGAGGGACCAGCATACTGAACGAGGAGCTTCTGCACGAGGGCATAACAGCCTCAATGAAAGACGCCGTGAGGCTTAACGTCTCAGGGGTGGCTTTTTCCATCTGCGTCGGCGCGAAGTTTGAAAGGACTACAATACTCGGCCTTTCGCAGGTGGTGGATGAGGCAGAGGAGCACGGCATCCCCACCCTTGCCGTCATAGCCATTGGCAAGGACATGGTGAGGGATGCGAGGTACCTTGCCTTGGCGGGGAGGATTGCGGCGGAGCACGGCGCCAGGATAGTGAAGACTTACTACTGCGAGCCTGACTTTGGCAAGGTGGTGGACACGTGCCCGGTGCCTATCGTAATAGCCGGCGGGAAGAAGCTCCCTGAGATGGAGGCGCTGGAGATGGCCTACAAGGCCATGGAAGGGGGAGCAGTGGGGGTGGACATGGGAAGGAACATCTTCCAGTCGGAGAACCCCGTGGCCATGATCAAGGCAGTCAGGGAGGTCGTGCACAAGGGCGCCACCGGCAAGGAGGCTTTTGAGGCGTTCCAGCAGCTTAAAAGCCAGGCGTGATTCATTCTTTTGAGGGGGGGCCGCCATGCGCGTTGCCGTATACTACAACAACAATGATATTAAGCTGGAGGAGATGGGAAAGCCGCAGCCCGGGCCCGGCGAGCTGCTCATCAGGATAATGGCCAGCGGCATCTGCGGCAGCGACGTTATGGAGTGGTACAGGACAAGGAAGGCTCCGCTCGTGCTGGGCCATGAGATATCCGGGGAGATAGCTGAATCAGGGACGGACGGCTTCAGCGAGGGCCAGAGGGTCGTTGCCACGCACCACGTGCCCTGCGACGAATGCAGGTACTGCCTGTCAGGCAACGAGACCTGCTGCGATCTGCTCCATAATACAAACTACCACCCGGGCGGCTTCTCTGAGTACGTGAGGATACCCAGGATAAACGTGGAGAAGGGTGTGCTGCCCCTGCCCGATGGCGTGAGCCATGATGAGGGGACTTTTGTTGAGCCTTTAGGCTGCGTGGTCAGGGGACAGAGGAAGGCGGGGATTGGCAAAGGCCAGACAGTCCTTGTGATCGGTTCCGGCCTTTCAGGGCTCCTGCATGTTCAGCTTGCGAAGTCAAAGGGCTGCAGGGTCATGGCAACAGATGTCAACCCCTTCAGGCTTGCAATGGCAAAAAGGCTGGGCGTGGATCGTGCCATAGACGGGACAGGGGATGTCCAGGAAAAGGTTAGGGAGTTCAATGATGGTAGGCTTGCCGACAGGGTGGTGCTCTGCACGGCCGCGCTGCCAGCCGTGAGGCAGGCCCTGCAGGCAGTGGACAAGGGGGGCACAGTGCTGTTCTTTGCCATGTTTGACCCGAAGAGTGAGGTTTCCCTTCCATTATTTGGGACACTTTCAAAAGGTGCGACATTAACAACAAGCTATGCCGCAGTCAAAAAGGACTTGATTGAGGCCTTGGATATGATTAAAAACAGGAAAATCAATGTCAAAGACATGATAACCCACAGGCTTCCCTTGGCCGAGACTGGCCGCGGCTTCAGGCTGGCCGCTGGCGCAGGGGATTCAATGAAGGTGATAATAGAGCCGTGGAGGTGATTGGTTGCTATGCTTGTGAATGGAAAACACTACAGGACAGTCTGGGTGGACAATGGGGAGGTCAGGATGATTGAGCAGAACAGGCTGCCATTTTCCTTTGAGGTATTCCAGGCAAAATCCCTGGAGGAGACATGCAGGGCCATAAGAGACATGGTAGTCAGGGGCGCTGGTGCAATAGGGGCGACAGCAGGCTTTGCCATGGCACAGCATTTCCTCAACCCGTCTGGCAGGACAGCCGAGGAAGCGGCTGATATGGTGAGGGGCACGAGGCCAACGGCCCAGAACCTCTTTTATGCGGTGGATAGGGTTTGCAGGGCAGCGGAGAATTCTTCCCAGCCACAAAAGGCAGCCCTTGAAGCCTCGCAGGCAATAGCAGACGAGGACGCGGAGGCCTGCAGGCTCATAGGCATGCACGCAGGCAGCCTGGTGGCTGGCCGCCCCAGGGTCATGACCCATTGCAATGCGGGCTGGCTGGCCTTCGTTGACTGGGGTAGCGCGCTTTCCCCCGTCTACATGGCAGTGAGGGACGGGGCCAAGCCATTTGTCTATGTCAGCGAGACAGGCCCGCGCGGCCAGGGGGCAAGGCTCACCGCCTGGGAGCTGCAGCAGGAAAGGGTAGAGCACGCTGTCATAGCGGACAACGCGTCAGGCTTTTTCCTTAACAAGGGAGAGGTTGACGTCATCATAACAGGCGCCGACAGGATTGCCAGGAACGGCGACACTGCCAACAAGATAGGCACCTACATGAAGGCTGTCCTGGCGAAGGAGCTGGGCATACCTTTCTACATAGCAGCCCCCACATCAACCATTGATTTCAGATGCGGGTCAGCCACGGACATCCCAATAGAATTCAGGGGAGAGGAAGAGGTCCTGTGGAAGGCAGGCGTCAATGAGGAAGGCGTTCCGGGGAAAATACTGGTCGCCGCCCCCGGCTCGCATGCCAAGAACCCCGCCTTTGACGTGACGCCTGCGAAATACATAACAGGCATTATAACCGAGATGGGGATATTCAAGCCGGGGGAGATAGCCGGGCTGAAGTAAGGAAGGCGTAATCGAGTGACCGAAGGGAACGAGATAGCCTCCCTTTTTCGCTAGCCTTTTTTGGAAAAAGGCTAATGGAAGGCGTAATCGAGTGACCGAAGGGAACGAGATAGCCTCCCTTTTTCGCAAGCTTTTTTGGAAAAAAAGCTTTACTCCTTCTTCCCGCCTTCCTTCCCAAGGAACCAGACTGCCAGGACCATCACTATCAGGAAGAATATTATGCCTGCTATGTCCCCTGCGCCGAAGCCCCCCACGTCCTCCGGAAGTGGAAGCAGCCCAGGCCCGCCCGCGCCTATGAAGATGAGTATGCCTATGAAGGCCAGCAGCAGCACCAGCGCCCAGGTGGTCTGGGGCTTCTCCTTGAAGTTGAAGACGTCGTTTGTCTTGACGCCGAACAGCCCAAGGAAGACTATGAACACCAGTATGCCCGTGAGTATCACCAGGCCAGCGCCGAACAGCAGCGTGAAGAAC